>CAZGSQ010000044.1:0-26615 GCA_964528535.1 uncultured Tangfeifania sp.
TCCAACCGTGCATTTCCCAGTGCGCCATGGCAACACCCGACTTTGCACCTGTACCCGCGAGTCCAACAAGATGCTCGGAACCAATATTTGCAGCAAAGATAGCTGCACCAATGATGTACCACGGTTCACCTTTGCCAAATAGGTAATCTTCACTATCCGCACCTTTTTGCAAGCGGTTGTGTTTTTGTATGGAACGCCATACCGCCCAGGTCACAGCCAAAATCCCGACCATGATAATTACCCAGTCGAGCCAAATAAATTCATGAGATGTCCAATTCATGTTTAGGAGCGTTTTAGTTTGTTTGGTATAATTTTAAAGACAAAAGAAATAAGACATGAGACTTGATAGGGTGGAAATTAATCCTTTCCGAAATCTTAGGTCACATGTCTTGTATCTCATGTCTTGAAGTTAAATTCCTTTTGCCAAATGGTAGTACAAGTCATTCCAACGTAATTCCTTCTTGAAATCGGAAATGTTGGTATGGTCGTCAATAGCCAGGTATTCAATGCCAGCCATTTCGGCGAAATCCTCAAGCACCTCTGCCGGAATTGCCTGGGTGAAGGAGGTATGGTGAGCTCCTCCGGCCAGAATCCATGCTCCGGCTCCGATTTCCAGATTCGGTTTAGGTATCCACAAGGCACTGGCTACGGGAAGTTTGGGCATTGGGGCTTCCAACGGGACTACTTCGACCTCGTTCACGATAAGCCGGAAGCGGTTTCCCATATCTATGAGCGAAGCATTGAGCGCCTGACCAGGTTTAACAGTGAATATAGACCTGACGGGATCGGCTTTGCCGCCGATGCCCAATCTGTGAATTTCAACACGTGGTTTTTCCTGAGCTATTGATTCACAGACTTCAAGCATGTGTGCACCCAAAACCTTGGCTCCGGAAGGATGCAAATGGTAGGTGTAATCCTCCATGAATGAAGTCCCTCCTTTCAAGCCTGTGGCCATTACTTTCATGGTCCGAACCATGGCGGCAGTCTTCCAGTCGCCCTCTCCCCCGAATCCGTAGCCATCGGCCATCAGACGCTGGACTGCAAATCCGGGTAACTGCACCAGCCCCTGAAGATCTTCGAAAGTGGTCGTAAATGCCTTGAAACCGCCATCCAAAAGAAAAGCTCGCATGCCCAATTCAATCCTTGCCGATTCTCGAAGAGATTCGTGGTGCACGCCTCCGCTTTTAAGCGAATCCATTACTTCGTAACAAGCCTCAATTTCGGATACCAATTGTTCAATTTCATTGTCTGTAACCTCATTTACAAACTTTACCAAATCGCCGACTCCATAACCATTAACAGATATGCCCAGTTTTATTTGCGCTTCAACTTTATCGCCTTCGGTTACAGCAACCTGACGCATGTTGTCGCCCCAGCGTGCCACCTTTAAGTGGCGCAATTCGTTCCACCCAGCGGCTGCCCTGGTCCAAAGTCCGATTTTTCTCTGTACATTCTCTTCTTGCCAGTGACCTACCACCACTTTCCTCTGAATTCTCAGACGACTACCGATGAATCCAAATTCACGATCTCCATGCGCCGCTTGATTGAGGTTCATGAAGTCCATGTCGATCTCATTCCATGGGAGATCGCGGTTAAACTGAGTATGCAAATGAACAAAGGGTTTTTGAAGGGAGAGAAGTCCTGCAATCCACATTTTTGCAGGGGAGAAGGTATGCATCCAGCAGATGATTCCTATGCAAGCCGGTGTATTGTTGACTGCCTTACACAATTCAGTAATTTCATCGGGGGTCTTGACAACAGGTTTAAAAATAATTTTAACCGGTATATTTTCAGACGCATCGAAAGTGTCTGCAATGGTCGATGAATTTTCTTTAACCTGCTCAAGTACCTTGGGTCCGTAAAGATGCTGACTCCCGGTAACGAACCATACTTCAAAATGTTTTAGGGATTTTTCGTTCATGTTAAAATTAATATTTGTAAAGTTTTGTATTTCAAGGAAATTTCACAATTCTTTCTGATTTAAATTCAGGTTCAGAATCTTTAAATTTGTAATAATAGGCTCCTTTTTTCGATCCTGCGGTGTTCTTTTCGTCCAATCTTTCGAGTATGTCAAGCGACAAGACTTTCTTTCGAAAGTTTCCGGGATCGAAATTTTTCTGAAATATAGCCTCATAAAGCTTTTTTAGCTGAATCAAGGTAAATCTATCGGGCAATAATTCTTTCCCTATCAAATTGATACTTGCTTTTTGTTGCAGCTGGGAGAGGGCATTCTGAATCATTTCGGCATGGTCGAAGATCAATTCGGGCAAGGTTGTAACAGGCCACCAATGTGCACCTGTTTCTCGTACCAGTTCTTTGTCGTGCATGTCGATCCTGATAAGCGCTACAAAAGTCATGCTGATTACCCTGGCACCCGGATCACGATTGGGAACTGAAAATGCCAAGCCTTGTTCGAGAAAGATGTCGTGCAAACCTGTCGTTTGGAGTAATACCCGTCTGGCTGCCTCTTCGAGAGATTCTTCATCCTGAACGAAACCGCCCATAAGCGACCAATTGCCTTGTGCAGGTTCAAAGCTACGCGGGTAGAGCAACAGTTTGAGCTCCCCTTTTTCATAGCCAAAAATGGAACAGTCGACCGCAACGTAATGTTTTGAATATATTTCGTATATATTTGCACGATCCATTTCTGTGTTCACTTCTTTCATTCCGGTTTAGTTAATCCATCAAATTTATAAAAGTAATTAATACTATTAATGAAGATAAATCATTATTTGTCAAATAATGTTTTATAACATATTCCTGGAATTTAGGGGAGCGAGTTTCGCTGTTTTGCCAAAAGAGAAGCGAGAAAAAATCGATTTTCCCGCTTCCCTTAATTGATAACATGGT
Organism: uncultured Tangfeifania sp.; assembly: GCA_964528535.1. GTDB lineage: Bacteria > Bacteroidota > Bacteroidia > Bacteroidales > Prolixibacteraceae > CAINVV01. The sequence goes on from CAZGSQ010000044.1 coordinate 2,851, forward strand.
GCAATTCTATTTCTTTGTCGTTCTGATAACTGCCCTAAAATATCCAATATCTTCTGCTATTCCCATAAAAGGATCAGTCATATTTATCTCATGTTCCAAGCTGCATACTCCGGTGTAATCCACTTTGCGGAGCATTTTCACGAAAGCGGGAAAATCAATGACTCCACGGCCAACTTCCAACGAATATCCCAGTTTTGTTTTTCCTGTAACATCCTTGATATGAATGTCGAATACTCTTGATTTGTATCTTTTGAGGTCGGCAACCGGATCTTTCCCATTTCTGGTATCATGCCCAATATCCAGGCACATGCCAATACGCGGATCCAGATCCTTGACGTGGTTCCAGACATCTTCCGCATCCGGATAGGTCTTGATATCCGGTCCGTGCAGGTGGATGGCATAATGAAAATCGTACTCTTTGACTTTCTTATCGACATAGGGCAGCAGATTGTAATCGGGAACACCAATAATCAGTTTGACTCCAACCCTTTTGGCATATTCAAATGCGTTGTCGATTTCTGCCTCAGATTTCATGTAAATAGGACCCACTGCATAGCCAGTTACCCCTTTTGCCTTCAATTTGGCGTGAAATGCGGCAATTTGTTCATCCGTACTCTTGAGCGGAAGATGAAAATCTTTGATGCAAAGGTAGTGAACATCCACTTTTTGCATGGTCTCCAGAGCTTTGTCGAGATCAAATTTGAGGAATGTAAAACCGGCAATTCCAATCCTGAATTTTTCGCCGGTCTCAGCAGCGGGTTGTGGACCGGGTCGGGTATCCTGTGCGATGGATATTTTTGAACTAACAGCCAGGAAACCAAGTAATAATAAAAAAAATACTTTTCTCATGAGTTATAATTTAATTATGGTTCGAATCACTTTCTTTTATGGAGTGGTCAAAACACCACAAACCAACAAATTGTCGATAATTCCATTTGGTTAAAATCCCCTAAACGAAAACTGTACCGCTCAAAGTTAGTGCAAAGTTGCTATAGTTAGATTCTGTAAAAATAAAATAAATAGGATTGAGTCATTTGGCGACCTGTGTAAAGTTGATATTTCAACGACTTCTCAAATAAAAATGGATATGGTTACAAGGGCCGGTACAATTTCTTAAATTAGCCCACTTAACCATTCAATCAAACAAAAATGAGAATATTTAGAATGAAGTGCTTATTTCTATTGATATTGCTGGGTTTTGCCCTTTCATCAACCGGACAGAATTTACCATCTGCCGTGACAACTCCAGGAAAGACAGTGGAGCAACTGACAAAAGAGAATGAACAGCTTTTGCGTATCAAAAACGATTGGCCAAACTTTCTTCGCTACCGTGAAGCCAATGAGAAACTTGGACTGCCGGCTGCCAAGGAGAAACGGGTTGTCTTTATGGGCAACTCCATAACAGATGGGTGGATCAGGAGCTCTCCCGAGTTTTTTGAGGGCAAATACTACATTGACAGAGGAATCAGTGGGCAGACAACAGGCCAGATGCTGGTACGTTTCAGGGCCGATGTGATCAATCTGAAGCCAAAACTTGTATTGATTCTGGGCGGAACCAATGATATCGCAGGCAACAACGGTCCTTCGACCCTCGGAATGATTGAAGACAATCTTGCTTCCATGGCCGAACTGGCAAAAGCAAATGGCATTAAAGTGATTTTGTGTTCTGTATTACCCGTCTATGATTATCCCTGGAAACCAGGCCTCGAACCGGCGGAGAAGATCGTTACCCTCAACAAGTGGATCAAAGCCTATGCTTCCACCCACAAATGTGATTACCTCGATTATTTCTCTGCAGTAGTAGATGATCGTAATGGGATGAAGGTGGAGTACTCAAAAGATGGGGTGCATCCCAACAAGGAAGGTTACAAAGTCATGGAGGTATTGGCAGAAAAGGCAATTGGAAGAGCTTTGAGGGGTCGATAGAAGCCAACTCAAAGATAAAGATGTTAATTAAATTTCAACGATATGATTCGCAACGCATTTAAAATGAAGCTTCTTCCAGGTTTCGAACAGGAATACAAGAAACGACACGATGAAATCTGGCCGAGACTGGCCGAGGAATTGACAGAAGCAGGGGTATCTGACTATTCAATCTTCCTTGATGAAGAGACGCTCACTCTTTTCGCTGTTCAAAAACTCACAGACAACCATACTTCTGACCTCTTGCCCCAAACTACCATTGTAAAAAAATGGTGGGCTTACATGTCCGACATCATGGAATGCAATCCCGATAACTCGCCGGTTGCCGTTAATCTGAAAGAAGTTTTTCACCAGGAATGAAAACGGTACCTTAAAAAATATTTTAATGAATTCAAGAGAGCGTGTCTTAAAAGCATTCAAACGCTTGCCCGGTCTGCCTGACAGGGTTCCGGTTCAATTTGACCTGTGCAGGCAGCTATCTGATCATTTCGGTCAAAAACTGGGCATTCCCGTCAAATACACCGAAAATTTGTACGAAGATGTAACTTACCGAATCAGCGCCAACGAGTTGAGGGTAGCGATGGGTAGCGATGTCGTTGTTACAGGGGCATCTGTATCAGATGATTACCGGATCGTGAAGGAGGCAGACGGTACCTGGCTCAATGAATACAAGATGCGCATGCGTCAGGGTGATGTTTATGTAGAGGTAATAGACTATCCATTGTCAAAAGCAGAAACTAAGGCAGATGTTGAAGCTTATTCATTTCCTGATCCGGATGCTGCTGGACGATTTCGCGATGCAGAGACACTCGTTAAGAAATTCAAAGACAACTACCTGATTTTTGGCGATATAGAGGTGACAGTTTTTTCTTTGGCCCATCAGCTTGTAGGGATGGAAAAATTACTCGTGGACATGATGATGGAGACAGAATATGTCATCCCGTTGTTCGAAGCGTGTGCGGAATACCAGACTCAAATCGGGCTCCGGCTTATTGAAAAGGGGGTGGACGCCATCTGGTTCGGGGATGATTTTGGTACACAGGCCAATCTCATCATTCCTCCCGAAACTTTTCGCGAACAACTGAAACCAATTTACAAACGAATGATCGATAGGTTCAAGGAAGCCAATCCCGATATTATCCCAATTTTGCATTGCGACGGTGCAGTAGCTGGCCTGCTTGACGATATAAGCGAAATCGGATTTGAGGTGTTTAATCCCGTTCAACCGGGGGTTCCCGGACATTTGCCACAGGATATGAAAAATAATTTTGGAGCCAAATTCGCCTTCTGGGGAGCCATCGACCAGCAGGATTTGTTGCCTAAGGGAACTGATTCAGAACTGGAAAATGATATCATCGAAAAGATGAGCATCCTCGGGAAAGGAGGAGAGTATATGATCGCCCCGGCGCATATCATCCAAAATGATGTTTCACCCGAACGGGTACTGAAGTTTATTGAGCTGTGCAAAATACACGGAAAGTATTGATTGTTTCGAATTATCTCAAGTTAACACTCACCTTTAGCCCGGCTGATCTGAAACTGCCATTTTCAAAACCGGCAACAACTTCTGCATTGAGCAACAAAAAGAGGTTTTTAAAACCATAGCCGGTTTCAACATAATTTTTTATTTCGGGTGTGGTCAAATAGTTGACAAAAAGGACTTCCGAAATGGAAGATTTCTTGATCAGAGGCAACCATTTTAAAATCAGTCGGTTTGTTTGATAGTTTACATTGGCCTCTGCATACTGTTTCCCAGTTGAATACGTGTAAAATGGCAACAGCCTGAAACAGTTTTCTGTTGACGAAAACAGAAGTGCAGTTGGCTGCGTATTGAAATGCTGGAAATCTTCAAAGTAGAGATGGCTGCTGTTCAGGAATTTGCCCGCGTTGATCAAATATGAGAAATGCTTGTCGAACCCAAAATCAATTTTTTGTCTGATTCCCAATCGGATGAGATCAAACCTGGAGTCATTGCCAAACAAGCTGGAGAACGAACTTTTGTAGCCCAGCGAAAAGGTGGGGTACTTACTGCCTGCATACATCTTCCTGCCATCGCGGATACTGTATCTGTTGCGCGGTGTATATTCAAGCGCAAACCTGCCTGTCAGCGAATGGTGATTGGCTGTTTGCCAGGTCTCAAGGCTATTGTTTTCTGGATGATTCGGGCTGAATTCCTTATTTTTGTCGTCAACAATAGTAAAGTTTGAATGATTCTCCAATGCACTGTTGTAACTGAATTCATATATCTCACTCAGCGTTAGTCCGTTGGCGATATCACTGTTGAAAGAAAGCACTGCAAAATCACGACGGTAGAATTTCTTGTAGTTTTCCTTCAGAAACAGGGTGTAGAATTCATTGGTGAGCGTCGAGATTCCTGCGAACCGGTTGAAATCTTCGGTGGTGCTTCCCAATGAGGCCCCCACCCATGTGTTTTTTAGTCCCCTAAAACGCTGGCTATATGATAAGGAAGCATCTGGTTTTTGGCGTGCAAAAGCAAAACCAAGGTTTGCAGCGAGGCGCAATGTATGACCTGTCGTATCTGCAGTGTAATAATTGAAAGGAAGTTCCATACGCAAGCCATCCACGGTGTTGAATGAAAATGAGGTTGGATTGACCAGGTTGGGAATGGTGAGAAATTCATTTTGCCGGATAGAATCGACCGAATAGTTGTAGGTCTTTCCCAAAATCAGATGTCTGACCTTGAATTTTTGACGAGAATCACGGACAGAATCCTTGTATCGCGGTGTCGCAGATACCTTTAGAAAGGAGTCTTTCTTAAGGAAGCTGGTTTTTTCCAAAGCCGTCAGGGGGACTGGTCTTTGCGCGGCCCAATAAGCTGAGTCGTTGTTTACCTTTTTTTGACTCACTTTGATACCGGATTTAATTTCGAGCGGTTCAGGAGGAGAATTGCGTTTGATCTCTTTTTCGACAAGCTTGTTTAACTTGGCAGTCTCCCTATTGTTCGGTTCCTCTTTTTGCATCAGCTCTGTAATCTTCTTCTGTTGCCGGGATGGACCTTTGGAACTGGTAGCTACCTGATTTTTAAGCTCATTAATTTGGTTGATAATCCGCATATCCTCAAGTTTTTCTTTTTTTATTTTATCGAGAAAGGTATGGTCCAGTAAGGGATTCAATGTTGTATGATACTCGCTGATGGATGCAATGTATTTGTACTTGACCTTAAATCCCATTCCTGAGAAATTAATGTCGAAATCGAGGCTGACAGGCAACCAGGCATTTTTATTTACTTCAGCATACACTTCGTGAAAATTCACATCAGCCATGGTCACATGCAACTTTAAATCCGCAGAATGAATATTCCAGTAATTGCTTGCAATAAATAGATAGCCCGAAAAGAGATCATTTCCTTCGGTTTTTGGAATTACCCTTATCTTGTTGATGGTTCGGCCCTGGTCTTCGAAAACACCTTCAAGTTTGAAGTTGTACATTTTAAGCGCACTTGTGCCGACGGGTGAGACGATCCCATATTTATCCGCATCATATAAACTATTGGTAACCATTCCCATGGGTGAGGTACTGTTTTGCTCTCCAGATGAGCGCATGGCCAGTACCTGTTGGTTGATCTTATCAGGAAATTCAAAATCAATTTTACTGAGCGTTTCAATCACAAACTGTTGCTCCATTTGTTTGATCTCTTTCTCTTTCATCATCATCTTGGCCAATCCGGGTATCTTTTCAAAAATTCCAGTGCCTTTCAGGTAAACCTTGCAGGAATATTTTGAAACCTGTTGCCGGTAATAGGGGGCCATGGCGATGGCTTTCCGCATGATATTCCATGCCGGATCTTCCCTTGTCGCAAGCACTTCTATCTCAGGAATGGTAAAATTTTGAGCAGCCAGGGTGATGTCTGTAGTTTGTTTTGTCTGGCCGACTGTCACCTCTCTGGTGACCGTCTGGTAACCAAGGTACTGAAATAGGATGCTGTACTTTCCTGGAGGCAATTTCAGCTCGTAATTGCCATCATGATTAGAAGTTGTACCCGTCGATAGGGAGGGAACATAGACACTGGCGTAGGGGATGGGCTCACCGACAGCATTGGTAATCCGGCCGTGAATCCCCTGTGCCAGTATTGATGATATTGAAATACAGATAATTACAAAAACATGAAAGGCTCTTCGTATCATCAGTTAGGGTTTTCAATGGATATTTAAAAGTAGAAGAAATTAATACTCAACGAACTATAAGCATGTTAAAGTTGGTTAAGTAATGTGAAACCAACGAATTGAAATAATTTCCTCAAAATCTTTGAACCAATCCACCATTCTTCATACACCTTGCATCTGGGGCAAAAGGCATTCATAAAATTCGCACAGGCGAGCATAAAATACGCCACCTTTTTTATCATACAAGCAGATGCAAATTTACTTTTCGTTGAGTCTGATGTCTATTCAAGGATAAAGATTGACTATGTTCCTTGCTCGGATATACTATTTGGTTGTGTGGATGATAAATTCGCAAATTCATTTGTACTTTGCGTCGATTTGGATATATTTTTCGCGATAGCAATTAAACTAAATGCTTGTTTGATTAATAAATAGCTTATGCGAAAGTACTTAGGAGCTAATCATTCTCTCTATACCTTTATTCAAAAAAGCGCAAACCTGTGCCGTGCTGTATAGACCGACAATTTTTTGTTACTCTTGAAATTCAGCACTCAATTACACCCATTGTATGGTTAACCAACGAGTTTTTGACAGGCCACGATGTGTGATAGCAACACGTTTTGGATTATTTTTTGCATCAATTCTACAAGATTTGCCGCAATTGTCAACGCTTATTTGTCTTGTCTTGTAACTGAATCAACACCTTTGAGCTTCTGTAATTTTGAAATCAGGTTATTGAGGTTGTCGGTGTTGTGAATGTAGAAATAAAGATGACCTTCAAATATGCCATCGTGGGCATCAAGGTTGATGGATCGCATGTTGATGCCATATTCATTGGAAATGATGTTGGTGATCTGATTGGCCATTCCTTGTCTGTCGAATCCGCGTACATAAATATGGGTGAGGTAGGAGAGGACCTTGAATTTGTTCCAGGTTGCCTGAACGATGTCTTCTCCCCTGCTCGACATCAACTTAATGGCTTCTGGGCAAGTCTTGCGGTGGATGAGGATCTGTTCTCCTTCTGAAACAATGCCGACAACATTGTCGCCTGGAATTGGATTGCAGCAGGTTGCCAGTTTGTAATTGGATTGTTTGGCATCTTCCGTCAGCAAAAATGGCTTCTTCTTGTCAATTTTCTGCTCCTCCTTTTTGTCTGATGAGAAGGTGAGGTTCCAGAATTTTACAAATCTGTTTTCTGATTTTGTCTGAAGAACCTCTTCCAGATTATCCAGTGAAACCAAACCCATCCCGATCTCTGCATAGAGCTGTTCTTTGGAATGAAAATTATAGTGGTTAAGGAGTTTTTTGAGGGTATTTGAGGTGGGTTTGACACTCAATTTTTCGAAATGATAGGTAAGCTTTCTCAAACCTTCTTCGATATGTTTCTTCTGTTCCTGCTTGAATGAATCTTTAATTTTGGTTTTGGCCCTGGCGGTAACGGCAATGTTGATCCAATCTGCTTTTGGGGATTGCTTCTCGGAGGTAAGGATTTCAACCTGATCTCCACTCTTAAGTACATAACTCATGGGTACCAGGGCATGGTTTACTTTGGCGCCGATGCAGTGGTGTCCCAAAGCAGTATGGATGTCGTAAGCGCAATCAAGAACGGTTGCATCTTTTGGAAGCATCTTCATTTCACCTTTTGGTGTGAAAACGACTATCTCACGGCTGAAAAGGTTGAGCTTGAACTCATCGAGAAAATCCAAGGCATCAGACTCTGGATTGGCAAGCAGCTCCCGGATTTTGTGCAGCCATTTATCCAGTTCACTCTCTGAAGAGCTGTCACCTTTGTATTTGTAATGGGCGGCAAAACCTCGTTCGTCGATCTCATCCATGCGTTCACTGCGGATCTGTACTTCTACCCATTGCCCTTTGGGGCCCATCACGGTAGTGTGAAGTGCTTCATATCCATTGGCTTTTGGAATGGTAATCCAATCCCTGATCCTGTCAGGCTTGGGCATGTAAATGTCGGTGACCAGCGAAAGAATATCGAAGCATTGTCTTTTTTCAGAGATATGTTCCTTGGGTTTGAAGACAATTCGCACGGCAAGCAGGTCGTATACCTCTTCGAAAGTGATGTTTTTTGTCTGCATCTTCTGATAAATCGAATAGATCGATTTGGTCCTGCCACTCACTGTGAAATCGAATTGCTCTTCGTACAACTTCGACTGAATTGGTTTTGAAAAATCGTAGACCAGGTAGTTGATTCGTTCCTGCTCGCTGTGCAGATTGAGTTCTATCTGACGGTAAGTCTCCGGATCCTTAAATTTGAGACTTAGATCCTCCAGTTCACACTTGATGGCATACAATCCGAGCCGATGCGCCAATGGTGCAAATATATAGAGGGTCTCAGAGGAGATTTTAAGTTGTTTGTTGAGGGGCATCGAATCGAGAGTCCGCATGTTGTGCAGCCGATCAGCCAGTTTGATGAGGATCACCCGCACATCATCCGACAGGGTCATCAGCATTTTTCGAAAATTGGTGGCCTGTTTGGAATCGTAAGTGCCTGAAAGTTTGGTCAATCCATCAACGAGCATGGCAATTTTGGCGCCAAACATCTTCTCAATATCCTGAACAGTATAATCTGTGTCCTCTACCACATCATGCAGAATGGCTGCAACTACGGACTTGGTACCCAGTCCGATTTCCGCAACAACAATTTTTGCTACCGAAAGTGGGTGTAAAATATAGGGTTCACCAGATCTGCGCCTGACGCCCATGTGTGCCGAGGAGGCAAATTGATATGCTTTGTGTATCAACTGCAGATTCTCGGGCGTAAGTGGACGCGTAAAAGATTTTATTACCTCTTCGTACAGGTCTTCTATCTGCCTCTTTTCTATTTCTGTTTGCAAATCCATTTTTTATCCGATGATTCGATGGCTCCAGTTATTGGTGTAAAATTTCATGAAATTTGTGTTCACTTTTACTTTTCTAAATTAACCTATTTTTAGCAATACTGTCATCCAGCTGATGAATCGTTTCTACCATCTTTTCCCAGGTAAATCTTAGCTTCTCCAACTTGATGCCCTCGATGAATTCGGCAGATCTATGGTACTCTAAAAAATCAAGAATTGCATTTGTTATGGCTTCAGGATCAGGGGATACTGAATATCCTACTTTCCCATTGGGTACAATTTCACCCAATCCGCCTACATCTGTCACCAGAATAGGCTTTTCAAAGTGGTAGGCAACTTGCGTTACACCACTCTGGGTGGCACTCTTGTAAGGTTGAACGATCAGGTCGGCAGCACTGAAATAGGCAGGTACAAGATCGTCACTAATAAATTGTGTATGAAGAACTACATGATTTTCAAGGTGATTCTCACGAATAAGCTGTTCATATTTTTGCGAAGATGTATAATATTCTCCTGCAACCAGAAGTTTAACCTTGAAATTCCGAATTCTTGGGTCAGCAAATGCTTTCAATAGCCAGTCTAATCCTTTGTATTCACGAATAAATCCAAAAAAGAGCAAGTACTGAAAGCTGCTGTCCAAACCGAGTATTTTCAAAGCCTCCTGTCGGTGAATGGCTTTGCCGAAATTGTCATACAGTGGATGGGGCGTATAAAGTGCTGGAGCATTGGGCCTAAGTCTCTTCAAATCAATAAGTACCTTGCGTGATAGGGTGACAAATCCATCTACCGAACCAACGAAATATTTAGTCAGCCACAAATCTCCCACTCTTCTTTCATGAGGGATAATATTATCGGCTAAGGCAATTACCCTGGTATGGTGGTTTCTTCTTACCAGCCTGGCGATGGTTCCCAGTGCAGGAGCCATCAAAGGAATCCAAAACCGTACAATCACCATGTCAGGGGCTAATTTGCAAAGTTCTTTGCCAACTGAGATCCAGTTAAAAGGATTTATCGAATTGACCCTTATTTTGATGGTTAGGTCTTCCGGAGCTGGTTGGTCAGAATATTGTCCCTTTCCGGGAAACAGGAATGCAGGATACTGTAACGAAAAAGTATAGATAATTAGTTCATTTCCTTCCTCGACAAGGGCTCTTGCCAACCGCTCATTGAAAGTAGCAATTCCACCCGACCGAAAAGGCCAGGAGGTACCAAGTAGAACAATCTTTTTCTTGTATCCTGTCATAGCTTAGGCAAAGGTACCATTTTAGAATAAATTTTAATACTTGGCGTGCTCGGCATGCTGTGAGTTTTTTCTCAACTTTAAGTACTTGAAGTATTTGAAGTACTTTCTAATTCAGGGCGAACGATTATCTTTGACCAAAAAAACATGGAAGAACGCCCTTTGATATTGATATCAAATGATGACGGAGTTTTTGCCAAAGGGCTGATCGAATTGATCGAAGTCATGCAGCTGTTTGGCAATATTGTCGTCGTGGCACCCGACAGTCCACGTTCCGGGATGTCTCATGCGATTACCGTTGATCGTCCACTCAGGATTTCAAAACTTCAGGATGGGGATGGTCTCGTCATCTACTCCTGCACAGGTACTCCAGTCGATTGTATTAAAATTGCTTGTAGCAAGATACTCAATCGATTGCCTGATTTCGTTGTTTCCGGAATCAACCATGGATCCAATACTTCTATCTCTGTGCTCTATTCAGGAACGATGGGGGCTGCCATTGAAGGGGCCATTCATGGTGTGCCATCAATTGGTTTTTCTTTGGACGATTACATGCCCGATGCAGATTTCACCAAAGCAAAAAAAGCTGTGGCCAGAATTTTTCAAAAAGTCGCTGAACATGGCTTGCCGGCGGGAATCTGTCTCAATGTGAACATTCCGAGAGGGGAGGTGAAAGGGATCAATCTGTCACGCCAAACCCGGGGCAAATGGATGGAGGAATTTGAAAAAAGATCGGATCCGCATGGACAGGATTATTATTGGATGACTGGATATTTCAATGATGCTGAAAATGAAGCAAATGATACAGATACTTTTGCACTGCTGAACGGATTTGTATCAGTTGTTCCGGTAACTACCGATATGACTGCCCATTCAGCATTCCATTCGATACAAAAATGGAAATTTTGAACCATTGAAACGAGCATGCGCAAGACCCCCGAAAGGCGAGGTAAATTCACCTGCAGGTTCCATGAGTACTTACAGATATTCAATTATTTAACAAATATATTTACGATTGAGATACCCATGATTTCAGAATCACCAACCGAGATGATTACAACCTCAGGGGTATTCCATCTGGCAAATGAAAAAAAAATATAAACAGATGAATACTTACTACTCCAAATATTCAGACCTCAATAGTTTTTGGATGGGACTTTTTCTGGGAATTGGCTTACCTTTCATTCTCTTTTTGATCTATTTCCTCTTCCGATTTGGAGATCATTCCTTTGTTAAGTATCTCCAAATTTTGTTCCAGACTGGTAAAATTGTCAATGTAATTAGTTTTGCTGCAATGCCTAATTTGATCCCTTTTATGTTTTTTGTGAAACGTAACTACTTCAAAACAGGTAGAGGAGTCATTGCAGCGACCATTTTGTATGCCCTCTTAGGGATGATTTTGAAATTCTATTTGTAAACTCAATGTCATTTTTTTTTTTTTTAATTGAAGCTACTTTTGATCGAAAAGCACAAATAATCAGCCACATAAATCAGTTACAAAAAGCAATTGACAATTGTAACCACTTAAATAGGATAAAAAGATGAGATATTTTATAATAGCAGGTGAAGCCTCCGGCGATTTGCACGCTTCTCATTTGATGGGGGGGATCAAAATGAAAGACCCTGAGGCTGAATTTAGTTTTTTTGGTGGAGAACTGATGGCCCAGCAGGGAGGATTACTCTTGAAACACTACCGTGAAATGGCTTTCATGGGCTTTTTTACTGTTTTGATCAACATTAGCCAGATCAAAAAGAATTTTTTAATGGCCGAGGAGAAGCTGATAGAATTTCAACCGGATGTATTGATATTGGTTGATTATCCCGGTTTCAACTTTAGGATGGCCAGGTTCGCCAAATCACACAACATCAAAACTTTCTACTATATTTCTCCGAAGATTTGGGCCTGGAGGTCAGATAGGGTAAAATGGATAAAAAATTACGTGGATGAATTGTTTACAATCTTCCCTTTCGAAAAGGATTTTTACGACCAACACGATTACAAGATCCGTTATGTCGGAAATCCAACTGTCGACGAACTTTCTGTCAGACCAAACAAAGATCAGACTTATCAGGAATTTGTAAGTAAAAATGGATTAAAAAACCAGCCAATCATCGCCCTTCTTGCGGGAAGCAGAAGACAGGAGATTCAACTCATTTTGCCAGTCCTGACCAGGGTCGCAGATTTTTTTCCAGGGTATCAGTTTGTAGTAGCTGGAGCACCTTCACTTCCTCTTGAATTGTATCTGGAAAATATGCCTGACATGAAAATTCAGGTTGTTTTCGGTCAGACCTATGAGTTGCTTCAGCAATCCAAGGCTGCCTTGGTCGCATCAGGCACTGCCACACTCGAAACTGCTGTTTTGGATGTACCTCAAGTGGTTTGTTACATCATGGAACTGGGAAGGTTTGCCTCATTTCTAAAACGAGTATTCTTCAAGGTTAAATGGTTCTCTCTTGTCAACCTGATCATGAATGGCGAAATAGTGAAGGAATTTTTTCAGGAAGATTGTAAACCGCTACCTGTTGCGGCGGAACTTGAAAAAATTTTGGATGATGCTGATTATCGTGGTAAAATGCTACAAAACTATCAATTGATGCTGGCCAAACTGGGTCCGCCGGGGTGCGCTGCAAGAGCCGCTGAGGAGATGGTTGCATTGCTGAAAAATAAAGAACTTTAGCTTGTAACCTGAGGCACAAATTTAATTCTTGAAGAGTCTATAAATATTCGCACATGCTGAGTCTAATAAAGAAAGAGTTGTTGCAATTTTTCGGATCATTGATGGCCTATTTGATCCTTGCAGTCTTTGCCTTGCTATCGGGTTTGTTCCTATGGATCTTCGATGGGAACATGAATATTCTGTCGGGTGGTTATGCCTCCATGTCTTCATTTTTTGATCTTGCTCCCTGGCTTTACCTCTTCCTGATTCCTGCCGTGTCGATGCGGCTCTTTTCTGAAGAATTGAAGAGTGGCACAATTGAATTGTTGTTAACCAGACCATTGACCATTCAGCGCGTGATTGGAGCCAAACTCGTGGCGGCCTTTGTGGTGGTTCTACTTACCTTGGTCTTGTCGCTCGTCTATTTTATCACTGTCTATCAACTTGGCTATCCGGTAGGTGTTGTCGACGTTGCCGCCACCATTGGCAGTTATGCAGGATTGCTTCTTCTCACCCTTGTCTTTCTTGCGATTGGTTTGTTTGCCTCGTCTCTATCTGAGAATCAGATTGTATCATTCATTTTGGCAGTCTTGCTCTCTTTCTTGCTATTCTCCGGTTTCGATCTGATTTCAGACCTGATGTTCTCGGTAACATATTCTAATTTTTTTGTGTCGCTTGGTATCTCATCCCATTACGAGTCAATTAGCAGGGGCATGGCAGATAGTCGTGACCTGTTCTATTTTCTGGCCGTTGTCTCACTTTTTCTTGTACTGACAGGCGTTTCGTTGAACTGGAAACGAATATTAATCCACCTCCCCGGCAGGAAAATGATCCCTTACCTGGGCCTTATATTTGGGTTGATCTTCCTTTCCAACCTTCGACTCTTTCGCATAGATTTTTCTGCAGAAAAAAGGTTTACACTTTCACCATCGTCCATCAGGGTACTGGAAAAAATAGAAAGCCCTCTTCTTGCTGAAATTTACCTTGAAGGTGACATGCCTCCTGGATTTCGCAGACTGAAAACGTCAATTGAAGAGAAATTATCTGACTTACAGCAATATGGAAATTCTTCCATCTATGTTCGAAAGGTGGATCCCTACAAGGAGGTTTCAGCCGACAAGCGGAAAGTTTATTTTGATGAATTGTACCACCAGGGCATTGTACCCACTGATCTTCGGATCAAAACGGAGCAGGGTGTGACCACGAAACTAGTTTTTCCATCGGTTGTAATTCGTTACAAGGAAAGATTCGTTGCCTTAAATTTGTTAAAAAATGATCCTTCACTACCATCCGAAGTGAATTTGAACAGGTCTATTGAGATGCTGGAATTTGAACTGATCAATGCCATCCGGACACTGACACGCCCTCACCCAATCACCGTTGCCTTTCTGGAAGGACACCGGGAGGCAGATTCCTTGCAGGTTTTAGACATCGCTGCTTATCTCTCTACCTCTTATCTCGTTTCGAGAGTGAATTGTCAGCAACTTGCCTCAAATTCTGACAGTTTTAAGGTCGTAGTGATTGCCAATCCGCAACAAAAATTCTCAGAAGCAGACAAATTGATCCTTGACCAATACCTGATGAAAGGTGGTAAATTGGTTTGGCTGATAGATCCAGTTAAGGTGAGTCTGGACAGTCTTTCTGAAGGAATGACTACGCTTGCATCCCCCAATGATTTGAATCTTGGCGACCAGCTTTACCATTATGGGGTTAGGTTAAACAACGATTTGATACAAGATGCTGAATGTCTTCAGATTCGCGTCAACACAGCTCCCATTGGAGCACCACCAAACTATTCTCTGGCTCCCTGGTATTTTTCTCCCTTGCTCCATCCACTTCCATCTCATCCGGTAGGAAAGAACGTGAATGCAGTGGCTTCAGAATTCATCAGTTCGATCGATACCGTCGGAGAGAATGTGTCCATCAAAAAAAGCATCCTCCTTAGTTCTTCTCCTTACTCAAGGAAAAATGAAGTCCCTTTGATGGTGAATCTGAAAATGATTGATTTGGTCCCTTCGAAAGCATTTTTCAACAAAAGCAATCTGATCACAGGCATCTTGTTGGAAGGTGAATTTACATCTGTCTTCAACAATAGGATGATAGACGCTGGTTCACTTCCGGCGGGCTTCAAGTTTCTTTCAAAGAGCAGATCGACTCAAATTGCTGTATTCTCGGATGGCGGACTCCTTGTGAACAAGGTAAACAGAGTAACTGGAGAGGCCAAACCATTGGGTTACGACAGGGTATCGAAAATTACATTTGGAAACCGTGACTTCTTCTACAATTTGGTTCAATACCTTTGCGATGATGCTTATTTGACCCAATTAAAGCAAAAAAATTTATCCTTGCGACTGTTGGACAAGACAAAAATTAATGGACAGAATACCTTCATCCGCGGCGTAAACTTGCTTGCTCCACTCATTCTGATCCTATTTGGGGGCCTGATCTTCGGTTGGCAACGAAAGTATCGGAATGAAAAACGAAAGCGGAAGGATGAAAAAAATGTTATTTTAGTCGAAAAATGACCGAATGTTTGTATATTCGTAGCTCGGTAGTGCCCGCCGAAGGACCTGATAAAGTGTCTGGTTTACAGTAGGTAGCATTAATAATTGCGAGAAGAGCAGGAGCGATCCGGTAGATCTTCAGGCGCGTTTTGTTTTAAAAATTTTATCTAATTTATATTCGAATGAAATTTGTCGTTTCAAGTACAGAATTGCTGAAGCACCTAAATGCAATCAGCAGGGTGATCAGCAGCAAAAACACGCTTCCTATTCTGGATAATTTTTTGTTCAGATTGGTTGGGAAGTCTCTGTCTGTGACTGCTTCCGATTTGGAGACAACCCTCATCACCACCATAGAGTTGGATCATTCTGAAGATGATGGAATGGTGGCATTACCGGCCAAAATTCTTTTGGATACTTTGAAAGAGTTTCCTGAACAACCTCTTTCGTTTCAGCTTGACCCTGAGACAATGGGCATGAGTATCCTCTCTGCAAATGGCAAATTTGCTATTCCGGGCCAGAATGGAGATGAATTTCCCAATCAGCCGACCTTAAATCCGGAGCACTACACCATCCATGTTCCCCATGATGTGATGCTCAATGGCATCAACAAGACGCTATTTGCAACAGCCGACGATGAATTGCGTCCAGTTATGAATGGAATCAACATCGAAATTTCACCTGTTGGGATGACTTTTGTTGCTTCTGATGCACACAAGTTGGTGCGCTACAAACGCACAGATGCCACTTCAGAACACGAAGCATCCTTCATATTGCCCAAAAAGCCGGCTGCACTGTTGAAAAATCTGCTTCCGAAAGAAGATTTTGATGTAATACTGGAGTTTGATGAGAAAAATGCCATTTTCCAGTTAACTGGTTTTAAGATGGTGTGCAGGTTGGTTGAAGGCAGGTATCCTGCTTACAATTCGGTTATTCCACTCAACAATCCCAATAAACTATTGATCGATAGGGTTGAATTTTACAATACGCTTCGTCGGGTCTCTGTCTTTGCCAACCAGGCAAGCAACTTGGTTCGTCTAAAACTGACCACCTCTGAATTGATTGTTTCGGCTCAGGATATCGATTATGCCATTTCCGCTGTCGAGAAAATTAAATGTGATTTTAATGGGCAAGAGATGGAGATTGGATTTAAATCGACTTTCCTGATTGAAATCCTTGCCAATTTAGCCTCCACCGATGTTAAAATGATGCTTTCAGATCCCTCGCGAGCCGGTTTGTTGCTGCCCGCCGAGCAGGAATTTGATCAGGAAGATGTGCTCATGCTGCTTATGCCAATGATGATCAACGCATAATCATACGATTAATGACAGAAAAACCTGGCGGAAATCACCTGCCGGGTTTTTTTGTATAGAAAGGAACCCTCTATGAAGCTTAATTTAAGAAATCCACTGGTTTTTCTCGATCTGGAAACCACAGGAATCAATGTGGTAACAGACCGTATCGTTGAGATTGCATTCCTGAAGATCTTTCCCGATGGGCGAGAAGAGGAAAAATTACTACGAATCAACCCGGGAATACCCATCCCTCCGCAAACGACTGCCATCCATGGAATTTCAGATGATGACGTGAAAGATGCACCACTTTTCAAAGACGAGGCCCGAAATTTGGCCAAATTTATCGAGGGATGTGACTTGGCCGGATTTAATTCGAATCGTTTTGATATTCCACTTCTGACAGAGGAATTTCTTCGCGCTGATGTAGATATGGACCTAAAAAAAAGGAAATTCGTAGATGTACAGACCATTTTTCACAGAATGGAAAAACGTACTCTGGCTGCGGCCTTCAAGTTTTATCTTCAGAAAGAACTTGAAAATGCCCATAGTGCCATGGTTGACACAAGGGCTACCTATGAAGTGTTGCAGGCGCAGCTCGACAGGTACGAAGGCACCACTTTCGAAGAGGGAGGCAAAAGTTCGGTTCCCATTGTCAATGAAATCAACCAGCTCTCCTCCTTTTCTTCCTTCGACAGAAATGTGGATTATGCGGGCCGAATCGTACTTGACGAGAATGGTGTAGAGGTGATCAATTTTGGCAAACACAAGGGAAAAGCCGTCGAAAAAGTACTGGCAGATGAACCATCTTATTACAACTGGATGATGAATGGTGAGTTTCCACGCTATACCAAAAAGGTACTGACAGCTATTAAATTGCGGTCATTAAACAGGAAGATTTAAGAGCTACTTGACTTTAAATGAGCGTTTTAATACTTATTAGCATTCAAAACAGGAATATTTTTTTTGAGTCTATTTCGCCAAGTACCTGAATAACGCTAAATATTCTGAGTACTTTTGCCTTGAAGAACAATTATCATTTGTAAGACATGAAAATTATCTGCATCGGTCGTAACTATGTCAAACATGCTCAGGAACTTAACCATGATGTTCCTACCGAACCTGTTTTTTTTATGAAACCGGATTCGGCCTTACTCAAAGACAACAAACCTTTTTTTCTGCCCAATTTTTCGAATGAAATTCACCATGAAATCGAATTGGTGATCAAAATCAGTAAACTTGGCAAAAATATAGAGTCCAAATTTGCCCATCGCTATTATGAAGAAATTGGGTTGGGAATTGATTTCACGGCAAGAGACATCCAACGTCAGCTCATCGAAAAGGGCTTGCCCTGGGAAAAGGCGAAAGCTTTTGATGCTTCGGCCGTTTTGGGTAGATTTTTGGCCAAGGAAGAATTGGGTGATTTGCGGAATATTCTCTTCACACTTTTACGGAATGGAGAAGTTGTACAGTCTGGAGACTCTCAGTTCATGATCTTTCCCTTCGATACCATCATCGCCCATGTTTCTAAATATGTGACACTCAAGATTGGCGATTTGATCTATACAGGAACACCGGCCGGAGTGGGGCCTGTTTCCATCGGAGACCGGCTTGAAGGATTCGTGGGAGCGAAGAATATGTTCGACATCCAGGTAAAATAGGAGTACTTAATTGTTGGGACTCAGAGAGACATTCGCTCAAATTTTCCCGACAAATTCTTGGCCTGATTTTTTGAGTCTCTATTTCAGACCTTCAACGATCCCCAGACCATCATCATTTCACCCAAGCATCGGTAATGGAGGTCAATTGGCACAATCGACTCCTGGGAACTAAAGAAAGCTTTGAATGTACCTTCCAATGTGCAGATTGGTCGGGCAACCACCGAGATCTGAGTTGCAAAGTCTACATTGGTAAATGGCACCATCTTAAAAACAGCCTCTTTGGCGCACCAACGAAGCATCAGCTCCTTGTTGGATACTTCGCCATTGAATGTGCAATCTTCCAATTCATCGGATGAAAGAAATCTACCGGCAAATCTTTTGACATCACGTGTCATCATTTCGATGTCCACCCCCGGATGGTGAACTGGATGCAAAAAAATGACCACGCATCCGCTGGAATGTGAGATGGATATATTTTCTGAGGAATCGGTCAGATGTGGTTTGCCATTCGAATCGTATTCAATTCCAGAGGTCTTACTTTTCATTTGTTTGAGAAGTGCCCTTGTAGCCAGAAATTCTCTTTTCCGGTTCTCATTGCGGAATTGGAGAAAAGTTTCATTATCTTCCACTGTCAGATCGACAAGCGATATCAATTGATCGGTAGGTTCTGAAATTTTCCAGAAACCCAACTTTCCGTCTGAGCAGTTTTCAATGAATTTAATGGCCATCAGTCTCTTTCCATTCGGTGGTTGCAATCATTCGAACTACATCCTGAGATAAAAATTGGATGACAGGCCTGAGGCTGTCGTAATTGGGAACCTCACTGATATACAGTGCCCCTCGAAGAAAATGGCTGACACTGTCAGTCAGATAGAACTGCATGGAGGAAGCAACATTTCCTTTGAGCGTATAGATGGTCCCAAAGGTTCTCCTTGACGGATTAACAAAGAGCTGTTCATCGATTGAACTTGCTTTCTGGGTATGTTTCAATGCCAAGCCCCTTGATTCTTCAATAAGTTGTGCCAGGTTGTGGTCTATTTTCTTGTAACTGATGTGAATCTGTGCATGGTTGCCAGGAACCTGAACAGTGATCCAATTCTTCTGGTCAGGATTCAAAAGATCTGGAGTAACATTTGAATAAATGGGGATTTGAAAATCAAAGGGCAAAGACCTATTTAATGATGTGTACACTTTGGGTGGAAAGGAGATGCGGAAGTATCCGCGTGGCTTCGGTGTTTGTTCCTTGTTGCAGGAGGTCAGACCTGCCAGAACAAGAAGAAAAACGAGCATTGATTGGTCAAGAAGTCTGCGCATTGGGCATTTTATTTTTTGTCAGATGAAGAATTAACGATTACCCTGATCTCCTTGATTCTTCTTTTGTCGATAGCTTCGACATGAAAAGTGAAATTTTTGCAAATTATTTTTTCATTCAGATGAGGAAATTCGCCAGTAAGTTCGAGAATAAGTCCGGCCAAGGTATCGGCATCACCCTTGATGTCTTCAAATATATCATCTTCACAATCAATGACTTTGTAGAAATCATTCAAAAGTGTTTTCCCATCAAACAAATATTCATCGGATCCCAGCCGGGTGTATGATTTCTCTTCATTGTCAAATTCATCAGAAATCTCCCCTACAATCTCTTCGAGAATATCCTCAAGACTAACCAGACCAGAGGTGCCTCCAAACTCATCTACAACAATGGCCAGATGCACCTTGGATTTCTGAAACTCTTCGAGCAGATCATCAATTTTCTTTGTTTCAGGGATGAAGAAAGGAGGCCTGATCAGCTGTTGCCATTTGAAGGAATTACCCTTCGAGATGTGTGGCAACAAATCTTTCAGATATAAAATTCCCCGGATTTCATCGAGGGATCCTGAATAGACCGGGATCCGGGAATACCCAGCAATTCGGATCATCTCCAGAACTTCCTGGAAGTTGGATTTGAAATCCAAGACGACCATGTCCAATCGCGAATGCATAATTTCGCTTACGCTCTTGGATCCAAACTTGACAATCCCTTCCAAAATCTCCTTGTCATCGGTTAAATCCTCGTGATTGGCCAACTTAAGGGCTTTCGAAATTTCATCGATGGAGAGGAACTTGCGATGTTTGTTCATTCTTCTATTCACAAACGAGGTAGAATGGATGAGTAGATAATTGACTGGCTTTGTAATCTTACCAAGAACATAGACAAAAGAAGAGAGTTTGAGGGCGAAATTTTTGGGATAATGCGCCGCATATACCTTGGGGATAATCTCTCCGAAAAGCAGAAGCAGAAAGGTGATGAAGATAATTTGGAAAACAAATTCAAGCGTCCTCGCATCACCAAAACTGATCAGGGAATCGGAGATGTGGGAGGCAAGCAGGACGATGGCAATGTTGACAAAATTATTACCTACCAGAATAGAGGCCAAAAGTTGCTCAGGATCCGCAAGTAATTTAAGTATCAGCTGTGCTGAACGTTTTTTATTTGATTTGAGTGATTCAAGATCCTTTGGCTCAAGCGAAAAAAGTGCTACTTCCGAACCTGAAATCATGGCCGAAAGTCCGAGAAAAATCACCAACACCAGAAGCCCTGAAAGGGCACTGAAAGTAAAAGGCAAAAATTCAATGTTCCTTAACAAGGCTTCAACGGAAGTCACTAGTTTTGTTTCCAAATCAGAAGGTTAGATGATCAAAATGGAAGGTCATCCGGGGTACTACCCTGCTCTGAATAGCCTGATGATGCTTGAGGTTCATTCACTGCTTTCTTTGTTTCTGAGACTGGATTGTCAGGAGAACTGTTGGTGATGGCCTTGCGGTCGAGCAATCTGACTTCATCTGCATAAATTTCGTAAGCTGTCTTTTTGACTCCTTCATTGGTGTCGTAAACACGCGAACGAATTCGTCCCTCAATGTAAACCTGACTACCCTTGCGGATAAATTT
Organism: uncultured Tangfeifania sp.; assembly: GCA_964528535.1. GTDB lineage: Bacteria > Bacteroidota > Bacteroidia > Bacteroidales > Prolixibacteraceae > CAINVV01. The sequence goes on from CAZGSQ010000044.1 coordinate 24,033, forward strand.
CTCAGCCAAATTTGCCAGATTGCGCCAGCAAACGATGTTGTGCCACTCGGTTTGAGTTACCTTTTCACCTGCTTTGTTGTTGTAAACCTCGGAAGTAGCCAAGGAAAAAGATGCAACTGAGACATTGCTGTCCAAATGCCGGATTTCAGGATCCTTTCCGACATTTCCAATTAAAATTACTTTGTTGACTGACATATTGGTATAAATTATATTGTATCATGTAAGTTACGGAAAAAAGTCGACAATTCAAAATCGATCAAAGATAAATATTATTTGGAATCGTCTAAAAATCCTTAAGATCAAAGCATCAATCCTTTCAAAAAATTCTCAATTGGCTTTGGTACAGGATATTTCGACAGGTCTGCCAGTTCTGTTGAAAGAAAATTAACAGGTAAATTTTTACCAGATATTCTTATCGAAAAAAATCTGAGGTGAAGGCGTTGATGGGTCAGTAAGTGAATTTTTTCGGAGTAGATCTTCTCGATCGTATAATTCGTGTGACCAAAAATTTTTGCCCAAGCCTTACTACCAATCACCTCTTCTGCTGAAGTCGGATGAGTCGTTTCCAGAAGGGGAAACTGGTACATATTTCGCCAAATATCAGTTTCTCCCCTTTTTTCGATGCATATTTTGCCATGTTGGTGCAGGTAGAGATAATTGAAATAACGCTTCTTCTGCTTCGTCTTCTTGGTTTTTACTGGAAAATTTCCAACGGATTGGTTGAGCAATGCTTGACACTTCTCAGCCAAAGGGCAGGTTGAACACGATGGAAACACCGGAATACACTGCAAGGCTCCAAACTCCATCATTGCCTGGTTGGAGTCCCCCGGACAATCGGTATCCAACAGCAATTGAGCAAGATCCGAAAATATCTTTTTCCCCGCAGGCGAATCTATTGGTGTCGAGATGCCAAATAGTCTTGAAAGAACTCTGTATACATTGCCATCTACTACAGAATATGGAAGTCCAAAAGCAATTGAAGCTATTGCAGCAGCGGTATAGTCCCCGACCCCTTTCAATTTTCTGATAGATGAATAATCAGAAGGAAAAACCCCAAGGTGCAAATCACGGATGGTTTTGGCTGCATGATGCATGTTCCTGGCCCTGGAATAATATCCAAGACCCTGCCAAATTTTTAACACCTCTTCCTCCGGGGCATCTGCCAAACTCCATACATTGGGAAATTGTGCAAGAAATCGGTTGTAATATTCTGTGCCCTGCTGAACACGGGTTTGCTGTAAAATTACTTCTGAAACCCATATTTTATATGGATCGCTACTTTCGCGCCAGGGAAGTTCACGTTTGTTATGGTTGTACCAAACTGTCAATGCTATACGGTAATTCTCCAATTGGAAACAATTTTGTAATAAAATTTCACAAATGCACAAAAATTATTGGCTAATATGATATTAGTTAATTCAAAAGCTATATATTTGTGCACCAAAGTTAAAGATAAAGAACAACGAAATTAGAGTTAAATAAACATAATAGTTAAATCATTAAATTTTATAACAATGACTAAAGCAGATATCGTAAACGAAATTTCTAAAAGCACAGGTATTGAGAAACTTACTGTTCAAAAGACAGTGGAAGCGTTCATGGACACCGTATCGGGATCTTTGGCTGATGGTAACAACGTTTATCTCCGTGGTTTCGGAAGTTTTATCGTTAAAAAACGTGCAGAAAAGACAGCACGCAACATCTCACGCAACACAACGATCATTATTCCTGAGCACAACATTCCTTCCTTCAAACCTGCTAAAACATTTGTAGGCCGCGTTAAGAATAACGTGAAATAGTTTTAATTCCTTAAAAAAATTGATATGCCAAGCGGTAAGAAGAGAAAAAGACATAAAATGGCTACTCATAAACGCAAAAAGCGTCTGAGAAAAAATCGTCACAAAAAGAAGAAATAGGCTTTTTGTAACGCCTGCACAAAACATACAAAACCTAAAGCACGTTTGTGCTTTAGGTTTGTTGTATTTATTAGTTTAATCATCACAAAAGGAGTAAAGAACATGAGTAATGAGTTGGTTATTGAAGTATCGTCCTCTCATGTCGAAATTGCTTTACTCGAAAACAAAAGGCTTGTAGAACTAAACAGGGAAAGTAACGATGTTAAATTTGCGGTAGGTGATATTTACCTGGGAAAGGTAAAGAAGATCATGCCGGGTTTAAACGCTGCTTTTGTTGATGTGGGCTACGAGAAAGATGCGTTCTTACATTATTTGGATTTGGGACCACAATTCCAGACTCTTAACAAGTTCCTCAAGTTAGCTGCCGCCAAGAAGATTAAAATGTCACCGTTTCCGAAGATCAATCCGGAACCTGACATCAACAAAGACGGAAAGATTTCTGAGATCTTGAAAGCCGGTCAAACCATTCTGGTGCAGATTGCCAAAGAACCCATTTCTACCAAAGGACCACGATTGACATCAGAGCTTTCGGTGGCAGGCAGGAACATGGTGCTGGTACCATTCAGCGACAAGATATCTGTATCTCAGAAAATTGAAACGACGGAAGAAAAGACCCGTCTGAAAAAATTAATCCAGAGCATCTGCCCCAAGAACTATGGGGTCATTG
>CAZGSQ010000045.1:0-26436 GCA_964528535.1 uncultured Tangfeifania sp.
GATAGCTTCAGGTGACTGGAGTTCAGACGTGTGCTCTTCCGATCTTGAGATAAACTTTAGTCACTTTACCATTGGTACATCGGCAAAATCTCATCTTCCCGCATTCTGCTGGATGGCAACAATCTCCTCCGTCGTTTTTCTTAGTTTTACCTGAGCAAGTAGCAAGCCTGCGATCACTATTGCAATTCCGATAAATTTTCGCAAGGTCAAAGGATCGTCCAGAATGTACCATGCAAAGATGGCTGTAAAGACCGGAATGATGTTGATAAAGATGTTCACACTGTTGATTCCCAATTTTTTAACGCTGTGGGCGTAGAAGATAAAAGCGATGCAGGATGCGAAGACAGAGAGTTTTAATATCCCGGTGAAAGCTTGAAGGTTGAAAGGAATACTCGTAAAATCACGGTATTCGAATACAAGCCACAGGGGAAGAAAATAGACAATTCCCAATAAATTCTGGTAAGTTATAATGGCTGTAGGATTGTATTTTACAGCCAGTTTCTTCAATACCACTGTGTAGAAAATGGCAGATACCACCGCAAGAAATTCGAGGGCAATCCCCAACGGAGAGGCTGTCAGGTTGAAAGAGGAGTCGAAAACAACCACCGAAACGCCAAAAAATGAGAGCAGTATTCCTAAAAAAGTGCGTATAGATATTTTTTCACCATGGAACCGAGAGGCAGCCAATGGTGAGAAGAGCGGGATGGTTGCGACAATGATGGCGCCAATGGTGCTTGAGACGTACAAAAGTCCGTAACTTTCACCCATAAAATAGAGGAAAGGTTCAAAAAATGAAAGCAAGATAAAAGTAGAAAGGTCTTTCCTTTCAATTTTCACCATTTTGCCAGTCACTTTGGCAAAAATCAACAAGAGCATGGAGGCGATAATGAGTCGGAAGAGTACCGTCGTCAAGGGACCGTATACCTGATATACCTCCTTGACCCAAACAAAGGAAAAAGACCAGAAGATCATCGCGAAGATCACCGACAAATAGACCAACCATTTTTTTCCCTGCATCAGTTTATGGAATGAAAGAATGTATAGAAGAATACTGATTTCTAATTATTTGGTTTCAAAAAAAGCAGTACTACTTCCAGGGTACTTTCGCCGAAGGAAAATAATTTATCCCCATGTCTTTCATTCTTTCGCCTTGTTTTCCAAGCCGGACTTTGTAAGTATCCCAATTGCGTTTGGCTGCCTCTGTCCAGCCGATCTCTGCGTATCCTGGAAGTCGGGGAAAGACAAGGTATTCAATTTCTGCCATGTTTGTGACAGTTTCCGACCAAAGTGGACATTCAATTCCCAGAATATCGGCTTTGGCAATGCCTGGGACCAGGGTGGACGGATCCCATTTGTAACCTGCGTCAACCTCAATGTATCCTGCCCAATGTAAGCCAAGTTTGGTTTTTGGGTTGTATTTCATGTCGAGATAGGCTTTTGTCGCTGGTGACATGATCAATTTTACCCCTTTGGATACGCCACGAAGTGCATTTTCTGCCTTGGACCAATATTGAGCGACAGAGGTTGGATGGAGGGCCGAAAGCGTCGTCTCGTCCCAGCCTATCATCAATTTTCCGTTTGCGTGCACAATTTCCTGTACTTTTTCCACGAAAGGAATGTAATCCTCTTTTTTTGTCACATGGGATTCATCTCCACCTACGTGGATGTAAGGTCCCGGAGTCAGCGATACCAGTTCTCTGATCACATCGTTGAGGAATTGATAAGTAAAATCCTTGTTGGTTTGAAAGGTGCTGAATCCAACATTTGTTCCTGTATAAAGTTTGGGAGCCTGGTTGTCAGGATTCAGTTGAGGTACCGAGGCCAGGGCTGCATTGGTATGGCCGGGCATGTCGATTTCGGGTACAATGGTAATGAAACGTTCAGCAGCATACCGAACCAGGTCTTTGTAGGTTTCCTGTGTGTAGAAACCTCCCTTCCCCCCGCCAACCTGCGTAGATCCACCTATTTCGGTGAGCGCGGGCCACGATTTTATTTCAATGCGCCACCCCTGGTCGTCGGCCAGATGAAGGTGCAATACATTCATTTTGTAAGCAGACATCAGATCGATGAATCGCTTTACATCATTGGCTCCAAAGAAATGACGCGCAACATCGAGCATGGCTCCTCGGTAAGCATAGACAGGGTGATCCTCGATGGAACCCGTGGAAATTTTCCATGATCTGTTTTGTGGCTCGCGACGCTCGATGGCTGCAGGCAAAAGTTGACGAAGTGTTTGAATTCCCCTGAATATCCCTTCCGGCGTACCTGCAGAAAGCTTGATATTCTCTTTTGTGATTTCAAGCCGATAGGCTTCAGGACCCTGGAAATCACTCGGGAGTGCCGTTTCCAACAAAATATAATTGGAAGTTGGCAGCTCTCCTGTCGCTTTTACAGTGATGTTGAAACCTGTGGCCGGATTCAGTAGGTCTGCAAGATATTGAGCAACAGGTTGCAAATCTTTGGCTGCGGGGTTAATCCCAACCACCGCATTGGCTTTTAATTCAAAGTAGCCTCCGGTTGCTTTCACAGAAAAAGGTTCTGGGATAAGTGGCACCTTGGTCAGATCGGTGGCAAAAGAGGGAACAGCTACCGCGAAGCTGAAGGCGATATAGATCAGGCTCATTGATAGAATGTGTTGTTTGGATCTTCCTTTCATGGTGATTTTTCTTGTTATTCGGTTGATTCTATTGATTTGCTAAGATAACTCAAAAAATGAAGGTAAAAAGAAGCCCAAGTGCAGACAATTTGCATCTTGGGCTTCTTCTGGGGTGGAAGATGGGATTCGAACCCACGACCAATGGTACCACAAACCACTACTCTAACCGACTGAGCTACATCCACCATATTTCATCTGAAAATTATTTTGTTTGATAATGTCCAGACCAAACTTCCATTTCAAGTCGTTCCTGGTAAGAAAAGATTACAATGGTTGTTTGTGGCGCAAATATAGGGCTGTTTTTCGAATTAGACAAAAGAAAGATGTTATTTTTGCATTTGACTGATTTAAATAATGTGGATGGAATATTTACTCGATGATCCGGATTCGGAGCGGATTTTTCAGGAGATTTTGAGGAAAGTGAGACCTTTGCAAAATGGAGAGGTGTCGGATTCTATGGAACAAAGAGGTGTCCATTACAAACATAACCTGGGTGCCTCTGTCGTCTCACTGCAGCTTCTTGCAAAAAATTACGACCACAACCATTTGGTGGCACTCAAATTGTGGAACAAACAATGGCGTGAAACCATGATTCTTGCCACATTGATCGAAGACCCCGCTACGATGACCGAAAATCAGATGGACTTTTGGGTGAAACAGATTCAGCAAATTGAGATAGCAGAACAGGCAGCCATGAACCTCTTTTCGAGATCGAAGTATGCCTGCAAAAAGGCGGCTGCTTATTGCCTGGCCAAAAAGACCATCACCAAACTCACTGGATTGCTGATGATGGGAAGACTTGCTCTGACCGATCAATCGCTGCCCAACGAGCAATTCGAGCAATTTATGGAACTGTTTCCACCTTTGGCAAAAGATGCGCAGCTTTCAGTAGTCTTGAAAAGGGTTTTTGTCCAGATTGCCATGAGAAATTTGGAGTTGTTTGAGATATCCCTCCAGCATGCCCGGCTTTGGCTTACACTTGATTCGTCTGTTGCAAAGGACAATGCAGAACAACTGATTGAGCAACTCGAATGTAGTTCCGTTATCGAACTTGTCAGCCTCAGGCGCTAAACAAAATCAACTTCTTACCTTTCAATAGGATATGCAATTAATTGAAGTCAACAACAGGGCAACGGTTGCAGCATTTCACAAGGTGGCTCATCTGATTTACCAGGATGATTGCAACTGGATTGCCCCACTTGAGACGATGGTAGATGCCACTTTTGATCCTCAAAAGAATGATTTCTTTAAGCATGGAGAGGCGACGAGATGGATTCTGACCGATGACCAAAACCGATTCATTGGTCGGGTTGGTGCTTTCATCAATAGAAACAAATGCAATACCTTCAAACAGCCAACGGGAGGTATCGGGTTCTTCGAGTGTATAGACGACAGACCTGCGGCTTTCTTGCTTTTCGATGCGGCAAGAGACTGGTTGAAAACGCGTGGCATGAGGGCCATGGATGGACCAGTTAACTTTGGAGAAAACATGATCAACTGGGGATTGTTGGTAAAAGGATTTGTACCTCAAGCATTCGGGATGCCTTATAACAAGCCATACTATTTGTCCCTGTTCGAAGAGTATGGTTTTAAAGTCTATTTTGAACAATACACCTACCATCTCGACCGCAATATCCCTTTCCCTGAGAGATTCTGGAAAATTGCCGAATGGGTCGCCAACAAACCGCATTTCAGATTCGAACATGCCAGGTTTAGTCAGATAGAGCGGCACATCAAAGAGTTTACCCATATTTACGAAGAGGCTTGGGCCAGCCACGACAACCACCAGGCTGTTGATGCAGAGGATGTCCGCAGTATGATGAAAATTGCCAAATTGATCGCGGATGAGGAGTTTATTTGGTTCGCCTACCACGATGAAGAACCAGTCCTCTTTTTTGGGATGATTCCAGATTGGAATCAACTCCTGGCAAAAATAAATGGGAAACTCAACCTTTGGTCCTTACTAAAATTTTTCTGGCTGAAACGAAGAAAAACCATCACCAGAACCCGTATCCTGGTGATGGGAGTTGTGCCTAAATTTCAGGGAAGCGGCCTGGAATCTGCAGTCTTCTGGCATTTGGATAAGATCATGAAGCAAAAACCCTGGTACAAAGAGGTGGAGCTATCGTGGGTGGGCGATTTTAATCCCAAAATGGTTGCAATGTATATGGCGGTGGGTGGAGTGCATGCAAAAACGCATTTCACCATGCGCTATCTCTTCGACAGGGAAGCACCTTTCGAAAGGGCGCCCTTGCTGATGAAGGAGGTCAGGTTGTTGCGGGAAGAACAAAAAAAACTGACTGTTAACAATCAATAGATTTAGATGATAACTTTTTATAATTCTGTTGCAGAATTATAAATTATCCTTATCTTTGCAACCCGTAAATAATAGAAACGAAAGATTTTAAACGGCTAATAAGGCAAATTCAGACGACCATTGAAATTTTCCTCCCATGGGGAAATGATTGTTGGAAGATTGATCTGCAAATCAAAAATAAATTAAAATAGAGATGAAAAAGGGAATACATCCGGAAAGCTACAGGTTGGTTTGTTTTAAAGATATGTCGAACGAGCATACATTTATCACCAGGTCAACGGCTGCATCAAAAGAGACCATCGAAATTGAAGGTGTTCAGTATCCGTTGTTGAAAGTGGAAATATCGAATACTTCACACCCTTTCTATACAGGTAAGATGAAGTTGGTCGATACCGCCGGTCGCGTCGACAAATTCATGACCCGTTACCAAAAACACATGGACAAACGCAAGGCCTAAATTTAAGTTTTGTGATGAAAAGCCCCGTATTTCAGGATACGGGGCTTTTTTGTTAAACATAGCGGACAGTTGTTTGTTATGTTTTGGCACGACTATTGATAAACATTCATAAACTATTGATAATTTGGTCCGCCTGACGGACCGGATTCCGATTCCGACAATTTGTCATAATATTATTACTCAAATGAACGATTCAAAAAATAGAGGCTCATTTTTATTTTCAAGCATGGACGAAGATCAGGAGGATTTTTATCCAATCATTGCCGATGGTGATGACGATGAACTTTTCTCTGCCAACGTTCCGGAAATTCTTCCAATTTTACCCCTGCGCAACGCTGTGCTGTTCCCGGGTGTGGTGATGCCTATCAGTGTTGGCAGATCCAAGTCGCTTAGTCTTGTTCGCGAAGCATACAACGGTACGAAGATGTTGGGTACGGTTGCCCAGCGAAATGGCCAGATTGAGGATCCCAGTTTGAGCGACCTCTATCCGGTAGGTACCATGGCCGAAATTTTGAAGATCCTCGAGATGCCTGATGGCACCACTACCGTGATCCTGCAAGGGAAAAAGCGCATTTTGATAGAGAGTCTGGTTGAACATGCTGTTTATCTGAAGGCAAAAGTTCATCCGCTTCCCGAAGTCGTTTCTGATACCAAGTCGCACGAATTTTTTGCCATTATCGAGTCGTTGAAAGATTTTTCCCTGAAGATTGTCAAATCATCCGTCAATATTCCACAGGAGGCCCAATTTGCTGTCAAGAATATCGAAAATGTCACTTTTCTCGTCAATTTTATTTGCAACAATACCGATCTGAATACAGAGGAGAAGCAGGATTTGCTTGAACGCAACGACATCAAGGACCGAAGTACCAAACTTCTCTCCCATTTGATGCGGGAAGTTCAGATGCTTGAATTAAAGAAGGATATTCAGCAAAAAGTGAAGGTCGACATGGACCAGCAGCAACGCGAATATCTATTGAATCAGCAGATTAAAACCATTCAGGACGAATTGGGCGGAAATCCTGTTCAGCAGGAGGTAGAGGAGTTGAAGAAAAAGGCACTGCTCAAAAAATGGAATCCGGAGGTACAGAAATTGTTCGAAAAGGAGGTAGGCAAATTGTCGAGGATGAATCCTGCCGCGGGAGAATATTCGGTCCAAATCGGTTATCTGGACACGCTGCTCGACCTGCCCTGGAACGAATATACAGAAGATAATTTTGATCTGGTCCATGCAGAAAAGGTGCTCAACGAGGATCATTTCGGTCTGGACAATGTAAAAGAGCGAATTCTGGAACATTTGGCTGTCCTGAAATTGAAGGGTGACATGAAGTCACCCATTATCTGCCTTTACGGGCCTCCGGGAGTCGGAAAAACTTCCCTGGGAAAATCGGTGGCAAGTGCCCTTGGGCGAAAATACATCAGAATGAGCCTCGGCGGTTTGCACGATGAATCTGAGATTCGAGGTCACAGAAAGACCTACATTGGTGCGATGCCGGGAAGGATTCTTCAAAATTTGATCAAGTCAGGATCCTCGAATCCTGTCTTTATTCTGGACGAAATTGACAAGGTTTCGAAGGATTTTCATGGAGACCCGGCTTCTGCCTTACTTGAAGTTCTTGACCCTGAGCAAAATATTGAATTTCACGACAACTATTTGGATATCGATTACAACCTTTCGCGGGTCCTGTTTATTGCCACGGCCAATACGGTCTCGACCATTCATCCTGCCCTCCGCGACAGGATGGAGCTCATTGACATCAGCGGATACCTGATGGAAGAGAAACGAGAGATTGCGAAAAGACATCTTGTCAAGAGACAGCTCGAAAACCATGGAATGGAAAAAAGCAGTGTTGTTTTCGGGAAAGATATTCTGGACCGGATCATTGAAGATTATACCCGCGAGTCGGGTGTCCGTGAACTTGATAAGATGCTGGCCAAGGTTGTCAGGAGAGTGGCCCGCAAACTGGTATCCGGGATCGATTATGAAAAGAAGCTAACCACAAAGGATTTGAGGGGTTACCTTGGCGTCCCCAAATATTCGAAAGACAACTACGAAGGCAATGAATATGCCGGTGTAGTCACCGGTTTGGCCTGGACCTCCGTCGGAGGAGAGATACTTTACATAGAAACGAGCCTCAGCGCAGGGAAAGGGAAATTCAACATCACTGGAAATCTGGGGGAAGTGATGAAGGAGTCGGCCACCATCGCCCTCGAATATTTGAAATCGCATGCAGCAGAGATTGGGCTTAAAACGGATGTCTTTGAAAAATGGGACGTTCACATTCATGTTCCGGAAGGTGCGATCCCGAAGGATGGTCCCTCTGCAGGAATTACGATGGCTACTGCATTGGCATCTGCATTCACACAGCGAAAGGTGAAGAAGCACCTGGCGATGACCGGAGAGATCACACTTCGTGGGAAGGTTCTCCCGGTAGGTGGCATCAAAGAGAAGATTCTGGCGGCAAAGAGAGCCGGAATAAAGGAGATAATTCTTTCGGAGATGAACAGGAAAAATCTTGAGGAGATCAATGAAATTTACCTGAAAGGAGTTACTTTCCATTTTGTAAAGAATGTGGGTGATGTCTTTGCCATTGCTTTGCTGAACGAGAAGGTGGACAAGCCGCTTGCCATCGTTTGATCATTCTGGAAGTTGCCATGTTTGTGGTATTTTGGCGTTCGATCTATAAATCAAATATTTAGATGATATTTTTAGAAATCAAAACTGCTGTCAATCATGGAAACAAAATATGCCTCTGCCGCAAGAAGTCCGAAAGATAAAATCTTGTTGAACAAATCTTCTCTCGACCATTATCCTTTCATCAACGAAATATTCTGCTCGCTATCCTATATTTTCTGTATTCTCAACGAAAACAGACAGATCGTTTTTGCCAATGACGTTCTGATGAAGAGTTTGGGCGTGGGTCGGATTGAAGAGGTTCTTGGCAAGAGGTTTGGCGAGGCATTCGAGTGTGTTCATGCTACCGACGAAAGAGGTGGTTGTGGCACTTCAGAACATTGCCGCTATTGCGGCGCTGTCAATTCAATGCTGGAGAGTTACCAAACCAAGGCAAAAACAACCAAGGAGTGCAGGGTACGTAGAATCCTGAAAGGGAAAGAGACCTCTCTTGAGCTGGAAGTTACGGCAACTCCATTTCTCTTCGACGACACAAACTATACTATTTTCTCACTTATCGACATCACCGACAAGAAAAGAAAGTTGATGATTGAAAAGATTTTTTTTCATGATATTCTTAATACCGCAGGTGCCCTGAGCAATATTTTTGAATTGCTGGAAATTGTTGACGAGCATGAGAAAGAGGAGCTGATGACAGTCGCGGCCTCTTTGAGTGGACAGATTGTGGATGAAATCACCACACAGCAGCTTCTTTTACAGGCTGAGAATGCTTCTCTTGTAGTCAATAATCAGAGAATTAACACTTTCGAATTTCTTGAGGTAGTGGACAAGGATCTTAAATTCCACGAAGTGGCCAAAGGTAAAAACATCGTTTTCGATCCAAATTCGGATTGTCTGTTTTTCGTGAGTGATCCTGTCATCCTGCGGAAAATATTGAACAACATGATCAAAAATGCGTTGGAAGCCAGTGAGTTGGGTGATTCTATTACTTTGAAGGTCAAAAAAATGGGGAGTAAACTTCGGTTTTCGGTTCACAATGGGGCTTTCATGCCTCATGAAGTTGAAAAACAGGTCTTTATGCGCTCCTTTTCCACGAAGGGAGTTCAACGGGGGCTTGGCACCTACAGCATGAAGATCCTTGGTGAACAGTACCTGGGAGGCAAGGTCAATTTTGTGACAGATGAATTGAAAGGGACTACTTTCTACATTGATATAAGCGATATCGAATAGCCTGAAGTCATTGCGATGCCACTCCTTTCACGTTATTACCCAGGTAATTCTTCTGAAGAGCAATATCTTGTTGAAAAGCGGATTGCCTGGCATTCACTCTTTATTTCTCTTTTACTGATTGTTGGATTGTGGCTTGTCAAACTCGTGGAATTTGAATATGGGTTGGATCTTTCAGATTGGGGCATTCGTCCAAGGGATCTCTCGGGATTACGGGGAATCCTGTTCTCTCCATTGGTTCACGGTAGTTTTAACCATTTGTCGGCAAATACTTTGCCGTTGATGGTGCTCACTTTTTCGTTGTTTTTTTTCTACAGAAAATCCTCCTACTTGCTTTTTTTCCTTGTTTACTTTTTCTCCGGTCTTTTTGTATGGATGGGTGGTCGCGACGCCATTCATATTGGTGCAAGTGGCGTCATTTATGGTCTCGCAGCATTTCTGTTCCTGAGTGGTATCCTGAGCAGAAATGTTGGTCTGCTAACAATTTCATTGATGGTTGCGCTTGTTTATGGCGGATTGTTTTGGGGCATTTTTCCTGTTAAGCCTGAAATTTCGTGGGAATCACATTTGTGGGGAGGCTTGTCAGGATTCGGATTAGCAATAATCTTCAGACTGCCGCCACTCGTCGATATTTTGTTGGAGGAGCGTGATGAAGAGGAAGCGCAACAGGAATGGAAAGAGTGGCAAGTGGAAGAAGCAGAGCGGAAAGATCCCGATCCCATCGAATAGACCTTCGAGGATTTCAAAATCCCAAAGGAATAAATAAGTCAGGATTCTGTTAACTTTGTTCCCATGAGAACAGAAAAAGTCATTGAAATTGTAGCCCAACGTACGGGTGTCTCCAAGAGTCAAATAATCAGTGTTTTGAATTTATTTGACGAAGGTGCTACGCTTCCTTTCGTGGCCCGTTACCGTAAAGAGATGACTGGTAGTCTGGATGAAATTTTCCTGGCCAATATCAAGGAAGAGGCAGAACGTCTCGACGAAATTGAAAAGCGCAAAGAGACCATCCTGAAGTCTGTAGGCGAGCAAAATGCATTGACTCCCGAGCTTCAAGCCAAGATAGAGAATTGTTACCAGCTGAACGAACTGGAAGATATGTACCTGCCTTACAAACCAAAGCGAAGAACGCGAGCCACCATAGCCAAAGAAAAAGGGTTGGAGCCACTGGCCGAAATACTCATGGCTCAGGTTGAAAAAGATCCCGGCCTGCGGGCAAAGCGTTTCGTAAATGCTCTGGTAGCCGATGTTGATGAAGCCTTGGCCGGTGCCAGGGACATCATCGCCGAAGCTGTGAATGAACACAATGGTGCACGTAATATTGTCAGGAACAGTTTTGCCAGAGAGGCAGTTGTATCCTCAAAAGTAGCCAAAGGCAAAGAGGTGGAAGGGGCAAAGTACCGCGATTATTTTGACTCCTCGGAGTCCCTGAACCGTTGCCCGTCGCACCGCTTACTGGCCATGCGGAGAGGGGAGAAGGAAGGTTTTCTGAAGCTCGCGCTCACTCCGGATGAGGATCGCACAGTTGAACGTCTTGAAAATTATTTCCTAACCTCAAGCAATCAAAGCAGCGGGCAGGTGGCATTGGCCATCAGGGACGCCTACAAACGTTTGTTGGCACCCTCCATGGAGAGTGAGTTTTTTAGTGACTCCAAGCAGCTGGCCGATCTGGAGGCGATCAGGGTTTTTACTGAGAACCTGCGGCAACTGCTGCTGGCTCCACCACTCGGTCAGAAAAGGGTCATGGGCATCGATCCCGGTTACAAATCGGGATGCAAGGTCGTTTGTCTGGATGCCCAGGGCAACCTGTTGCACAATGAAACCATCTATCCGCATCCCCCTCAGTCGGAGGTCAACCAGGCCATGCGCAAAATTAGCTCGTTGATAGGTAGTTACAAGATTGATGCGATCGCGGTAGGCGATGGAACAGCCAGCAGGGAGACTGAGAATTTCTTTAAGAAGATGCGGTTTGAGAGGGAGTTGCAGGTTTTTGTGGTAAGCGAAGATGGCGCTTCTGTCTATTCTGCCTCTAAAACGGCCCGGGATGAATTTCCTCAATATGATGTAACGGTTAGGGGAGCCATCTCTATCGGTCGCCGGTTGATGGATCCATTGGCAGAACTCGTCAAGATCGATCCAAAATCAATCGGTGTGGGGCAGTACCAACACGATGTGGACCAGAAAAAATTGCAAAATTCGCTTGAAACTACCGTGGAATCATGCGTCAACAAGGTAGGTGTTGATTTGAATACCGCAAGCAGCCATTTGCTCAACTATGTTTCCGGACTCAATGCCACCCTTGCACAGAATATTGTTGACTACCGCAAGGAGAACGGTCCTTTTCCCTCGCGGGAAACCTTGCGCAAAGTTCCGCGCATGGGACCAAAAGCCTACGAGCAATGTGCAGGATTTCTTCGGATTTCAGGGGCTAAAAACCCTCTTGACAACTCTGCCGTTCATCCAGAGCGCTACAAACTTGTTGAGAAAATGGCGGCCGATCTTGGTTGCCCGCTTACTGAGCTGATAGGAAAAGAGTTGCTGACGGCTAAAATCGAGTTAAGTAAATATGTCTCCAAAGAGGTGGGACTGCCTACTCTTACAGATATTCTTTCGGAATTAGCCAAACCCGGACGCGATCCACGTTCTGGCATCAAACATTTCGAGTTTGCCGATGGAATCTTTTCAATGACAGACCTGATACCTGGGATGGTACTTCCGGGTATCGTCACCAACATCACCCGCTTTGGGGCGTTTGTGGATGTGGGCATCAAACAGGACGGACTGGTACACATCAGCGAAATGGCTGATAAATTTGTGAGCGATCCGGCGGAGATCGTTAAATTGCAGCAACATGTGAAGGTTCGGGTGGTGGAGGTAGATGTACCCCGTAAGAGAATTGCGTTTTCGATGAAAGGGCTCCTTTTCCCTTCTATTTGAGGGAATTACAAATCTCCTTGTTTGTTTTTGCTATTCTCGCCTCATCCATCTTGATCACCTTCCGGTCGTAAGTCATGAGCCCGTTGATCTCCATCTCCACGTCGGTGGTTTGGGTGTAGATGGCTGCAGAGAATCCACGAGGAATCATTGTTTTTAGCTTTTCGGCAAGTTCGATGTACGCATTGGTGGCCTCTTGTGAAGTCTTGTACTGAACGTAGCCCCAATTTTTGTCCTTCACCCAAAGGTGGTTTTCGGTCGGCAAACCGATCCCTCCGTATTCTCCCAGTACGCAGGCTCTTTTCCCGTCGTACATGGCCAGGTCGGGTGCCGGATAATTGTGTATATCCATCATGTCGCCAACCGGATAAAAATTGCCGCCACTGGCACTGTTCACCAACCTGGAGGGGTCGTATTGTTTGATCCAGGCTGTTATTTCAGGTGTTTTGAACTGTCCCCAGGCTTCATTGAAAGGGACCCATGTGACTATGCTCGGATTGGATAGGTGTTGGTCGATGATGGCTTTCCATTCTGCCCGGTAGTTTTCTTCTGACTCCTGACTTCTTTCAAATTCTTTGCCATTGAAGTAGTTGCGTTGTTGCCATTGGGGGCTCTCACCTCCGCTTGGCATGTCCTGCCAAACCAGAATCCCCTCTTTGTCGCAATGGTAGTACCATCTGGCAGGTTCAACTTTTACATGTTTGCGGATCAGGTTCATCCCAAAATCCTTTGTTTTTTTGATGTCAAAGCAGAGCGCTTCATCGGTTGGGGCAGTATACAGTCCATCGGGCCACCAACCCTGGTCGAGCGGGCCGAACTGAAAATAGTCGTGGTTGTTCAGCTGCAGTCTGATAATCCCGTTCGCATCACGTTTGGCAGAGATCTTGCGCATTCCGGTATAACTCTTTACCTGATCAAGAACTTTCCCATTCCTGGTAAGCGAAATTTCAAGATCATATAGAAAGGGTGTTTCGGGACTCCATAATTTAACATCCTTCAACTTCACCAGCGCCTCTTCACCTGCGGCTGATTTGGCGGTTCCAACAACTTTTGTATTGTCTAACATTCTGATTTCGATGATATCTCCGGACCTCCTTTCGAATGGGAATGCCGATACGGCAAGTGTATTTTGGTCGATATCAGGTACAGACCTGACAGCCGTGATGAAGTTTTCGTTGACTGCCTCGATCCAGACCGTCTGCCATATTCCGGTGACAGATGTGTACCAGATTCCTCTCGGATCTTCCACCTGTTTGCCGCGTGGCTGAAAACCCTTGTCGGAGGGATCCCAGACCCGGACTGTTAATTTTTGGACAGACTTTCCAAGAAATGGGGAGATGTCGAGAGAGAAGGCTGTGTAACCGCCTTGGTGGCTGCCTACTTTGATGTCGTTGATCCAGACATCTGCTTTCCAGTCGACGGCACCGAAATTGAGCAGGATTTTTTTGTTTTTCCAGGCAGCCGGCACTGAAAAATCTCGTTGGTACCAGAGCTCATTTGCACCACCTACTTTTTTTTGAACCCCCGACAGGCTCGATTCGACAGCAAAAGGAACCAAAATTTTACCATCAAATTTTTCGGGGAGTCCACTGCCTTTGGCTAAAATGACATAATCCCAGAGGCCGTTGAGGCTTTGCCAATCCTTCCTTACCAGGATGGGACGTGGGTATTCCGGTAGTGGATTCTGGGGATTAACCTGTTCTGCCCATTTCGTTTTGATCAGGTTGCCGGCAGGTTGCCAGAGTTGTCCATTTAGCATGGATGCCGACAGCACCAGCAATGCAAACAAAATGAGATTTAATTTTTTCATTGTAATTGTGTTTGGTTAAGTTCTATCCGTTTGTGATCCTGGCTACCACCCTAACCGGCGAGCTGTCGGCCATTATTTTAAGTGGGAAGGCCAGGAGTTCAAATTCACGGTAGGGGAGCAAAGAGGAAAGATTGGTTAGGTTTTCCAGAATCAGAATATTCTTGCTTAGGAGGATTTTGTGCACCTCAAAAGGAGCGTAATCAGGAGAAGGAGAATCCAACCCAATCATTTTCACCTGTTTCTTTACCAGAATGTGAGCCGTAGATTCACTTAGTTGAGGATAAGTTAAATAGTAAGATTTCTGAGCATAATAGTGATCAAATCCGGTATAAAAAAGGACCATCGAGTCTGGCAGAAGGTGGTCGAAAGCAGATTCAGGAAGGTCAATTACTTTCTGACCGACTACATTGAGGAGAAATCCAGGTCCTGCAAATTGCTCCAACGGGAGATCGGCCATCCTGGTAGAACTGGGAGTCAGGTGCATCGGCCCATCCAGATGGGTACCAGCATGCATGCCGGTGGAGAGAACGAAATTGGAATGACCCTCTTCCCCGATGCTGGCTATCTGCTGCAGCGAAACTTCTACATCCCCCGGATAAACAGGCATTTCATCTGATACCGGATGGGAAAGATCGATGTAATGTGCCATTGGATTTGGATTTTTGGATTTTGTATGCCAGCACTTCAAAAATAGTGAAATTAAAGGCTTGTGAATTTCGAATTCCATCAAAATTCCACAAAATATATTTTAGGTCTCAGGGGAGTCCAGACCCCAAGACCCCGCGTCTCCCAGTCCTTCTTAAATCCTGATCAGCGCACCCTCCTTCACCCACCCCTTGTTTCCATCGGCGAGCCTGATTTCTATCCAGTCGCCCAATTTGTCAGTGATTTGAACGCTGAGGCCTTCGTGAAGAATGAAGAGTTCGGTTCCTGTTTCGCTTGGAGAACCTTTCATGCGAACGCTTCGCTCGGTGATTACGCCACTGTTGTGGTTGATGAGTTTGCTTCGCTGGGATGAACCAAAGGAGAAGGTGAGCAGGCTGTAGGCAAGTGCCACAACGGCCAGCCAGAAGGTAAGTTGTTTGTTGCGGATGGTGGTAGCAAAAAGAAATAGTGCAAAGAGCAGCAGAAATAGAAAGAAACTTACAAGGGAATGTGCGCCCCAGCTGTCGGCAGGTCGGGAGTTAATCAGTTCGTGCCACCACCTCAGAAATCCGGGTTCGGGAAGCAGGTCAATGTTGTCGACCACCTGCCTTTTGGCCATTTCCAAATTAAATCTTACATCTTCGTTGGTTGGAGCCAGTTTTAGGGCCCTTTCGTAATTGAGAATGGCGAAGGTAATGTTGTTCGATTTGTAAAGAGCATTTCCCAGGTTGAAGTAGAGTTCGAAAGAATCGAACCCTTTGGCTGCAATGGCTTCATAGGTTTTCACGGCTGCGGCAAATTTCCCTGAAGTATAAAGTTGATTCCCTTTTGCCAGCGAATCGGGAAGGGCAGCCGGCTGTGCACTAAGGTGCTGAATACTGCCAAACAACAGCAGCAATAGCAAGAATTTAGGGATGAAATTTCTCATGTGGTTCTATTTTTATTTTTGTTATTCCCAGGGACCTTCCGTCCGAAACTATCCACAACCATTCTTCGATTTGCTACCGCAGACGGGTGGTCGATCGCCTTTTTTTTCAGGGTTGAAACCCGGGGCTATTTTATCTCTTTCTCCATCACCGACATAACTTCAGTGGCCTCATCGAAAAGTTCTTTCATTTTGGCTGAACCGCCGCCGGGGGCGAATCTGGCATATTCGCAGGTGTCGAGGATCGCTACGAATCTTTCGATGATGCCAGTAGAAACGTTGTGTCCGGAAAGCTCTTCGGCAGCCTTTTCCCTCGATAATTCGGAAGCGGGGATCGTTAATTTGTCGCTGAGATAGCCCCAGAAGGCACGAGTGACAGATTCGTAGAATTTTTCGTTGGAACCTGAAACCAAATGGCCATTGGCTTCTTTGAGTCTCCGAAGGGCTACTTTGCTGGCTTTCTTGTTCTTCATCCGGGCCACATTGGCATTCTCCTTGATTCGTTTTTGGTTGAGCAGATAGATGGCAAGAAGGACTAGTACTCCACCAATATAGAGCAGGTAAAACAGGAAAGAAGCGAAGAAGGTGTATCCTTTCGGATGCAGTTGGACTGTGCCGGTCTTTATAAATCGGATGTCAGTTCCAATCTGTTTCAGATCCTCTTTGGCTACCGAATTGACCGTCTGGTTGCTGTGCGTACCGTCTCCTTTTTCAACCTTGATCTGGTAGGATTCAGTTGCTTTGGACACATATCTCTTGGTATCGGTATCAAAATAGACGAAGTTGACGGCTGGGATGGTATAAGTTCCGGCAAAACGTGGAAGAAAAAGGTACTCGAATGAGATATTTCCGTTGAGTCCCTGGTCGGAAGCACTGAAATTGCTGTTTGTTTTGGGATCATAGACTTCGAAGTCGGCGGGGAATGTGATCTTTGGAGGATTAATCAGTTTGATGTTTCCATTTCCGTTTACGTCAAGCTTGATGGTGATGGCGTCGTTTTCCTTTACGCTTTTGGCTGTGATGGAGGAGCGGATGTCAAATTTGCCGACGGCTCCCGAAAATCCTGCAGGTGCAGTGGGCAAAGGGAGCACATTGATGGAGACGGGATCGCTGGTGATGGTAGCCTTGACATTGGCGAAGGAGTCAAAAAAATCATCGAACAGGCTTTGTGATTTCTTCACTCTTTGCTGCACAATGCAATCAATTTTAACCGATCCGATGGTGATGTTTCCGGTTTGCTGCGGGAAGAGCAACGTTTTTTTAAGTGTGCCAACATTGTAGATCTCTCCGTTAAAGGTCTCCCTTTGGAGTGAAATTTGTTGTGGAAGCTGGATGTCCTGCGACCAGAATCCTTCAAAATTTGGGATAGAGATGTCTTCAAATCCATTCAGATTTACCTTGGAGTAGATTTTAATGGTGGCTGTTAGATGTTCTCCCTTGTACAATGACCTTTTGTCGAGATTCATTTTTACAAAAAGATCACCCTTTGGAACACTTCCGGGGGTTGAGGTGGGCGTATCCACACCGCCTGAGGAGGGTTTGGCCGAACCTTTTACCACTTCGATAGCCTGTGAATTGGATCGGTACTCATTCCCATCTACCGTGATGGTTCCGGAGGCAATGTTGAATCTTCCCTCTTTTTTGGCACGCAATACATAAAGGTAGGAGAAAGAGACCGATTGAGAGCTTACTCCGTTGATAATCTGGAAATTGGTGCTCTGGGAGGTAGAAGGCCCCATCAGCACATCAAATTCGCTCAGATCGGGCAGCTTCAGGTTCTGCCCCCTGGCATTGACTGAAAAAGTAAGCCTGAATTGTTCACCCAATTCAACCACTTGGGGAGCCTCCATGGTGAAAGTTACCTTATCGGCTGCCCATCCCGGCAAGGAGAGGAGCAGGAAGATAAAGATGAGTTTTATCGTTCTAAGAATCATGTCGGTATAATCGTTATTTTATCTTTTTATGGAAGTATTTCAAGTACTTAGAGTTAAAGGAAGCGAAATAGTTTAAGTAAGCCAAACTTACCAATTCTTGTCTACATTTCGTTTCTGTGCCTTCAATGCCTGCGCCTTCTTGACCTTCTCCTGGGTTTGCTTCTCATCATTTTCTAAGGCCTGAAGCATCTGCTCTGCATTTTGTTTCGATATTTTGTTCTGCTGTTGCTGCTGCTGTTGGTCTTTTTGCTGATCCTGGTTTTGATTCTGTTTATCCTTGTCCTGATCCTTCTTCTGATCCTTATTTTGATCTTTGTTCTGGTCCTTATTCTGGTCTTTGTTTTTGTCCTTGTCCTTGTCTTTGTCCTTGTCTTTGTTCTCTTGCTTTTTCTTCTCCTCTTCCTTCTTCATCTTCATGGCATAAGCCAGATTGTATTTTGTCTCAGGATCATTGGGTGCAATCCGGAGTGCTTTCTTGTAGGTTGCAATGCTTTCATCCAGTTTCTTTTGGACCAAAAATGAGTTGCCCATGTTGTGGAATGCCTGGGCCTTTTCGGCGGGAAGAACGGCTTTTTCGGCGATATTTTCAAACTCTTTGGCCGACTCGTCTGCCTTCTTTTGTTTGTATAGGGCATCGGCCAGGTTAAATTGCCACTGGTGATCTTCGGGTTTCAACTCAAGTGCACGACGGTAGGCCACTTCTGCCTTCCCGAAACTGATGGTATCAAGCTTGGCTGTATCTTTGAGCCCCTGTTCGTAGAGTTGGTTGCCCTCCCTGATAAATTTCCGCTCCTTCTGGGCCATGACGAGGCAAGCCGGGAGGAGGATAAGGGCTATGATGATGAATTTTTTCATACTATAACAATTTGTTTCTTAATGGTAGTAAGGAACTTCCCTGATAAACCGGGGTTCGTTTCATGACAATAGTTTTTGAGTTCCAAACAACCTGAAATTTTTAAGCCATTTGTTTTTACGGTCCAGTACCAGAAAATCCAGAAGGATCAGGAAGAAGGCAAGTGCCAGAAAAACGCCAAACTGATCGTTGAATTCTGAGTATTCGCGGGATTCCATTTCCGTTTTTTGCATCTTCTCGATCTCGTTGAAGAGGTTGTTTAACCCCACTTCTGCATTGTTGGCCCGGATGTAGGAACCTCCTCCAGCTCCGGCGATTTGTGTGAGCATCGGCTCATCCAGTTTGGTTACCACGATGCTGCCTGATTTGTCTTTCAGAAAGTCACTGCTGCCTTCTGTCAGTGGGATAGGTGCTCCCTGAGGCAATCCCATGCCAATGGTATGAACCACAATTCCTTTTTCCTGGGCTTTTTTTGCAGCTCCAACCGCATCATCCTCATGATTCTCGCCATCCGTGATCACGATGATCGCCTTACTTCCCTGAAAATTGGGTGAAAAAGATTTGATCCCCATCTCGATGGCGGCTCCGATGGCTGTTCCCTGAACTGGCACAACATCCGTGGTAATGGATTCCAAAAACAGTTTGGCAGAGGTATAATCGGATGTTATTGGAAGTTGCACGTAAGCCTGACCTGCGAAGACAATCAATCCGATCTTGTCGTTTTTCAGGCGGTCTGTCAGCTTGGCGATGGCCCTTTTGGCCCGCTCCAGCCTGTTGGGCTTGATGTCCTGGGCTTTCATGCTGTTGGAGACATCAAGCGCAATGATTAATTCGACCCCTTTCCGTTTGGTAAGGGTCAACTTGGAACCAAACTGTGGCTGGGCCAATGCCGTGATCAGACAGGTTACTGCCATTAGCCAGAGTACAAATTTTAGGATGGGCCTTCCGGCAGATCTATTCGGCATCAGTTGTTCCAACAACTCCAACTGCCCAAAGCTCTTCAATTTTTTGTTGCGGATGATCCTGTTAAATAGAAAAAGGAACACCAACGCAGGGAGAACCAGGAAGATATAGAAATATTCGGGGTGAGCGAATCTAAACGAATCCATATATGTTAATTTTCAGTGCGTTATGGTAATTTTCTGAAGTAAGTCAATTGCAGGAACAGCACAAAGAGGGCCAGCAAGAGTGCCGGAAGGGCATATCGCTTGTATTCCTCTGTCTTGGAGTTTAGTTCCTTGCTGTCTATTTTAGATTTCTCCAACCTGTCGATCTCCTTGTATATCTCGGCCAATTTCAGGTTGTTGGTAGCCCTGAAGTATTTTCCATCTGTCAGGCTGGCAATCGATTGAAGTGTCTTTTCGTCGATTTTCACTTCGATATCTCTCATCTGAATGCCAAAAGGTGTTTGAACAGGGAAGGGGGCAGTTCCAATGGTTCCGATGCCAATGGTGTAGACCCTGATGCCAAAAGTCTTGGCGATTTCGGCTGCGGTGATGGGGGCAATCTCACCCCTGTTGTTCTCGCCGTCTGTCAGAAGGATGATCACCTTGCTTTTTGCTTCACTGTCCTTCAGCCGCGAAACGGCGTTGGCCAATCCAAGCCCAATGGCGGTTCCGTCCTCTATCATACCGCTTTCTATGTTGTGAAAGAGGTTCATCAGCACAGCTCTGTCGGTTGTAAGCGGACACTGGGTGAAACTTTCGGCAGAGAAAATGACGAGCCCCATGCGGTCATACTCTCTTCCGGCAATGAACTCGCTGGCCACGTTTTTGGCTGCCTCCAGCCGGTTGGGCTGGAAATCTCTGGCGAGCATTGAGCCTGAAATATCCAGGGCTATTACAATGTCAATTCCCTCGATGGTTTGGTTGCGCCAACTGCTGGAAGACTGTGGTTTGGCCAGCGCGGCGATCAGCAGCGACAAGACGGCGAGTTGCAATACAAATATGGCATGGCGCAGGTAGTGTTTCCATGTTTTTGGCGCATTTTTGAAAGGAGAAATAGAGGATATTCTAAGACTGGCACTCGACTTTTTCTGCTTCCAAAGGTACCAGCCTACCAGAGGCAGGAGTAGCAGCAGCAGGTAAAAATATTCGGGACGTGCAAAAGTGATACTGTTCATGACTGGTTGCTAATTTCGTTTGCACCTGAATTATCTTTTTCAACAGACTCGGTAATTGGCGGAGTAGACTGCTTTTTCGGTGTTTCAACCGGCTCCGGTTTGGTCTCCTCAACTAGCGCATAGGCCTGAACCAGTACGTAATGGTTCTCATCCGCCAAGGGTGTGTATTTGGCAAATTTGACCAGATCCGAGGTGTCCAGTGTCCTTTGTAAACCACTGTATAGCTTCCCTTTAATTTGGGATGATTCGCCTTTGAACTGCGACAGTATTTCGTATGTGGTCTGCTCCATGGCAGGCACTTCGTACCTCTCTTCGAGATAGACGCGAATGATATCTGTTAAACGGGTATAGTAATCTTTTACCTTGTCGTGCTGCCACAGCTGCTCCTCCTTCAGTTTGTCCAGTTCGCTCAAAGCAACCACATGTGGTGGTAATTTTGGCTTGGCCGGAAGACTGAACAGTGGAATATTCTTTCTGCGGCGGTTGATTGCATACACAATCAAAAATACAATGGTAGCTAACAGAATGATTCCCAGAATCCAAGGGGCTATCTCCTTGAAGGTCACGGGAGCCCCATAGGGTTTTTTGATGTCGGCAAATCCTTTTTTAAGGTCGACATTGGGAACTTTTACAAACAGCGTAAGCGCGTTGCTGCGGATTGTGTCGGCGGGTGTTTTGGTCTGCAAGGCAAACAAAAATGGGTGAATTGGATGCGGACCACTGTCGTAGGCGGTTATGAGATAGCTCTGACGCAGCTGCAACAGTCCGTTTGCCATTTTGGAAGAGTCCCTGACAGATCTTGAAAGCACTTCTACACCATTGCCAAGGCTATCCTTCAGTTGCGGAAAGGCAAGCACTGTACCCGCTGGATATTCGGCTACCAGTATCATCTTGATATGATCGCCCAACCAAATGGAATCCCTTTCCAGGGAGGCACTTACTGAGATCTGTGCGTTAAGCTGGGATATTGAAGTGACAAGAATCAGAAGGAATAGGTAATATTTCAGTCTCAACATAATTGGAATCAAAGTTTGTGTTCTCTTTTTTTGAAAAGGGCGACCAACGATTTGACATAATCTTCACGGGTACTGATACTTACAAAATCAGTACCCGTTTTCTTCAAAAGGTTTTCCATCTCTTTTTTGGAGTTTAGCCAGTGGTAGATGTAATTTTTACGCACCGTGCTGCTCGAAGTATCAACCCAAATGTAATCGCCTGTCTCTGCATCCTTTAGTTTGATCATGCCAATGGAAGGTAGTTCCGTCTCACGTTCATCGAAGATGTGAAGTGCGACCAAATCGTGTTTGTTGTTGGCAATAGAGAGTGCTTTTTCCAGACCCTCATTTTGGTCCATGAAATCTGAAATAAGGAAAGCCGTGACGTGCCTCTTCATGGCATTGGTGAGGTACTGGAGGGCAAGTGGCAGATCTGTTTTCTTCGATTCACTCTGAAATTCAATAAGTTCCCGGATGATTCTGAGGGTATGGGTCCTGCCTTTTTTAGGCGGGATAAATTTTTCGATCCGATCAGAAAAGAAGATGACCCCAATTTTGTCGTTGTTCGAAATGGCCGAGAAAGAGAGAATGGCAGCAATTTCGGTAATCAATTGTTGTTTCATCCTGCCAACTGTACCGAAATCATTCGATCCGCTTACATCGATCAGCATCATTACTGTTAATTCACGCTCCTCCTCGAAGATTTTGACAAAAGGATGGCTGTACCTGGCCGTGACATTCCAGTCGATGTTTCGGATGTCATCGCCAAATTGATACTCCCTTACCTCGCTGAAGGCCATTCCACGTCCCTTGAAGGCGCTGTGGTACTCGCCTGCAAAGATATTTCGCGAAAGTCCCCGCGTTTTTATCTCGATTTTTCTGACTTTTTTTAATAGTTCAGTTGCTTCCACTGTTGCGATATTTATAAAAATGCAGCTTTAACTTGAAGTGACTAAAGTGATTGAGTGTTGTTGCCCTTCACTCCTAACTCCTAACTCCTAACTGCTAACTGCTAACTGCTAACTGTTAACTGTTAACTGTTAGGGAACTTCTACCGTGTTAAGGATCTCGCTGATGATCTCTTCTGAAGTAAGATTATTGGCTTCTGCTTCGTAGCTCAGTCCAATGCGGTGACGAAGGACATCGTGGCAAACTGCCCTGATATCTTCCGGAATTACATAACCGCGTCGCTTGATGAACGCATAAGCTTTGGATGCCTGGGCCAGACTGATCGAGGCACGTGGTGAAGCTCCGTACGTGATCATCTCCTTGAATTTTGCCAATCCATGTTCGGCAGGTTCGCGTGTAGCGAAAACGATGTCGATGATGTATTTCTGAATCTTCTCATCCATGTAAACCTCTTTGACCACCTCTCTGGCCCTTACAATATCGGCAGGCGTGACTACGGCGTTGGCTCTTGGAAATTGCTTCTGAAGGTTGAGCTGAATGATCAGCTTTTCTTCTTCTTTCTTGGGATAATTTAAGACCACTTTGAGCATGAACCTGTCGACCTGGGCCTCCGGTAACCGGTAGGTACCCTCCTGCTCGATGGGGTTTTGGGTCGCCATGACCAAAAAAAGGTTGTCGAGTTTGTAAGTGTGGTCGCCGATGGTGATCTGCCGTTCCTGCATGGCCTCTAACAAGGCCGATTGAACCTTGGCAGGTGCACGGTTGATCTCGTCAGCCAAAACAAAATTGGTAAAGATGGGTCCTTTCCTGACCATGAACTCTTCTTTCTTTTGACTGTAAATCATGGTGCCAAGCAAGTCTGCAGGCAAAAGATCGGGGGTGAACTGGATGCGGGCGAATTTAGCATCGATGGTTTGTGCCAGAGTGTTGATGGCCAATGTCTTTGCGAGACCGGGAACTCCTTCGAGGAGGATGTGCCCGTCTGACAACAATCCGATCAGTAAACTCTCTACCAGATGTTTCTGTCCAACGATGACCTTGTTCATCTCCATGGAGATAAGATCTACAAACGAGCTTTCACGCTGTATCTTTTCGTTTAACTCGCGAATATCAACTTTTTGATCCATAATAATAAGGATGATTGTTATTTAATAATGTTAAAGCGGTACCAAAAATAATGTTTTGAACCATTAATGAAATCAAGATTTTCTTAAAAAATGTTAACTAAAATTGATACTGCAAATTAACACAATTAAACGGGGGTTATTTGTGTAATTTTGCTAAAAATCAGGGTAATCATGAGGTATTTCATCCAGCTTTCGTACGACGGAACCAATTACCACGGGTGGCAGCTGCAACAGAATGCACGCTCGGTCCAGGAAGAAGTCGAAAAGGCACTGGCAATTCTCACCCGCGACAAAGTGGATGTGGTAGGTGCCGGACGTACCGATGCTGGGGTGCATGCAACCTTTTACATGGCTCATTTTGACAGTCGTCTCGAAGAATTGGCCAATGAGCATACGGTCTTTAAACTCAATTGCCTGTTGCCAAATGACATCGCAGTTCAAAATGTCTTTCGGGTTGGAAATGATGCACATGCCAGGTTTGATGCCACCTACCGCGAATACAAATACTACCTCTCACTTACCAAGGATCCTTTTGTACATGCTTATGCTGAGAAGGAGAATAGAAAATTGGACATGGTGCTCATGAACATTGCCGCTCAATTGCTTCTCGACACAAGGGATTTCACAAGTTTCAGCAAGTTGGGAAGCGATGTGAAGACCAACAATTGCATTGTTTCCAGTGCTTTTTGGGAGGAAAAGGGTCTTCAGCTTGTCTTTACCATTCGTGCCGACAGGTTTTTACGAAACATGGTCAGGGCCATCGTGGGAACACTTCTGGAGGTAGGATTGGGGAAGATGACTCTTGCCGGATTTGAGGCCGTCATCGCGCAAAAAGACAGAAGCAGTGCCGGTGCCAGCGTGGCGGCGAAGGGGTTGTTTCTGGTTGGTATCGGGTACCCGGATGATGTCATGCCTTGGGCATTCAAGTCAGGTTTTCAAAACCTGCAAGGTCAATAGGTCTGAATTCTACAGACTTGTATTTGTCTTTTGGGAATGTTTAAACAGGTGCAATGATCATTTCTGCCAAATCTTCCATGCCGCCATTGCTTGTAATTCAAGCATTTCCAAACCATTTTTGATGATGGCTCCACGTTCTGCCCCTTTTTGCAGAAATTGTGTGACGGCAGGATTGTAGACCAAATCGTACAGCAAGTGCCTGTTTGACAGAAATTCGTACGGAACATCAGGATATCCGTCGACTTTTGGAAAGGTACCAACGGGAGTGGTATTGACCACGACTGTACAATCCTCCAGTAGTTGTTTGGTAAGTTGAGGATAGGTGAGAGAGCTTCCTGGTTTGGCTTCCCTTGAGACCAATTGTGTTGAAATGGAGAGGTCGTTCAATGTTGCAACAATGGCTTTGGAAGCTCCACCGGTTCCCAAAACCAATGCCTTTGTGTGGTGAGGTTGCAGCAGGGGAAGTATAGAGTTGCGAAAACCAATCAAATCGGTGTTGTATCCTTTGAGCCTGATGATCCCTTCACTCCTTTCAATCTTGACTGTGTTAACGGCATTGATGGCGCCGGCTCTGGGATCACAGCCATCCAGGTATGGAATAATTGCCTCTTTGAAGGGAATTGTCACATTGAAACCAATGAGATCAGGATTTGCCTGCAAAACATCGGTCAACATGTCCAGATCAGGAATTTCGAAATTGAGATAAGCCGCATCAATGCATTCTCTCTCAAAAAAGGCGGTGAAAAATCGTTTTGAGAAGGAGTGAGACAGAGGGAAACCGATCAGTCCAAAGGTCTGCATTTCGCTATCAGGTCAGTTACCCAATCGATCAACAGGAAGGTTGGGAAATTTTCGAGGAAATCTGTGTGTGCACCGAAATCCTCCGTTAGGGCAATTTGAAGCTTTTCGCTTGCAATTTCAAACTTGTCGAGAAAGATGTAAAATCCGGCCTGCCTGTAAAGAATGGCAGCGCAGGATGCTTCGGAGTTTTCGGCCTCTTCCAGTATGTTTACTGCTTCTTCGAACAGGTCGTTGTTGAAAAGCAAATCGGCATAGGATAGCCAATATTCGGGGATTTCGTTGTCCAGTTCAAGGGTTTTCTCATAGGCCGACTTGGCTTCTTTGAATCTATCCAGGGCAGCAAAAGCCTTGCCCAGCGCATTCCAGCATTCGGCGCATTCGGGATTGAGCTCGAGTGATTTTTTTAGCAGGATCACGGCCTCTGCTGAATGGTCACTGATCAGCATGACCAACCCTGCACCAAACCACCCATCTGCGCAATTGGGTTCCAGGGAGATGGTCTTGTCGTAGAACAATCCGGCATTTTCATAATCGTCGAGCTGGAAGTAGCAATCAGCAAGGTAGAGATGTGCATCAACCGATTCGGGATCAATGCTCAGGTAGTTTTTGTAGGCAACAATCGAATCCTCAAAGCGATCGATGGCAGAGAGCGCATTGGCTTTGTTGAAAATGGCAGCTGAGTAATTTGGATCAATGGCCAGGGCAAAATCATATGAATCAATGGCCTTGTCAAAATCTTCCTGCCTGTTGTAAATGATTCCAAGATTGTACCATGCCGATTCGGAGAAAGGATCAATATCCAGGTATTTGTTGTAATACTCGATGGCTTTAGGATCATTTCCTACCTTTTCAAAACAAAAGGCAATATCGTACAAGACAGGTTCATGATCGGGATTTTCAGCAAGGGCCTTCTGAAGATAGATAAGCGCTTCATCGAATGCACCGGTTTGAATGAAGGAGATACCTATGTTGTAAAGAAGCTCGTCGCGGTCCTCAAAAGCATATTGTTCTGCTTTTTTGAAGCATTCATTGGCTTTGTGGTGTTCTCCCTTCAGGTTGTGACAAGTGCCGAGCATCATCAGGACATCCGGATTAGTCGGCTCCAGCTCTTCCAGTTGTTTCAGGAGCAGAATGG
>CAZGSQ010000046.1:0-26206 GCA_964528535.1 uncultured Tangfeifania sp.
AGGGGATCACTTTTGCTGATACGACAGTCAGTGAAACTGGAATTTATGTTTTTTTGCAGCAGACACTCTTCCAGAATTTAACCCTGAATGGAGGGATCAGGTTCCAAAACCACAGCAAATATGGAAGTGAATGGGTACCATCTGCAGGTTTTGCGTGGCAGCTCTCACCGCTTACTACATGGCGGACAAGCATCTCAAAGGGATTCAGGAGTCCCACCATTCGCGAACTTTACATGTTCAACCACAATCCAAATCTGCAACCTGAAAGAATTTACAGTTATGAAACCGGAGTTGCCCACAGCTTTCTTCAGCGCAAACTAAAGATCGAATTAACCGGCTACATGGTAAAGGGTGACAACCTGATCGTTACAGGACCGATGGGGAATCTCTACAACACAGGTAGTATCAACAACAAAGGAGTTGAGCTTGCCCTCCAGGCCAGACCTTTGAAGAATCTCGATTTTCTCCTCTCGTACAGTTACATCCACATGGATCGCCCTCTTTTCGCTACGCCAAAAAATAATCTGTTCCTGAGTGGGACCTACCGATGGGAGAAATTTCGTTTCAACTGCTCACTTCAACAGATCTCAGATTTGAACAACGATCTTTCAGGGAAAATTAACCTGATCAGCTACAGTCTTGTCAATGCCAAGGCAGTTTGGAGCCTGAACAGACATCTCGAATTTTCGCTGGGTGGAGAAAATCTGCTTGGCCAAAAATACGAGCCCAACAGGTATTATCCAATGCCTCAAACCACCCTGTTTGCGGGTATAAATCTGCTATTGGGAAGCTTGTAACCGTGATACTGTGGTCTTTATCTTAAATTCAACGGAAGAATTGATGGAGGATGACGGGAAATCTTCATAATTGTCTATTTTTACATCGATTTAAGTACGGAGGCTGCACGATAATTGGAAGAGTTTTCCAATCAATTTGGCTTGGACTTGCCGGTTCAAATCCGTATCAACCATTGAAAATGAAAAAAACCATTAAATAACCCAAGAATGAAACTAGACAAGATCTTTAGTTTTTTGGTACCAAAGGACCGCAAGTTTTTTCCACTCTTCAACGATGCAGCCGACAACCTGGTTCTTGCCTCCGAATTATTGATTAAACTGGTGAGAGAGAGGGATTTAACACAAAGACATGAATACATGAAGCAGATCAGGGATGTCGAGCATGTCGGAGATGACATCACCAAAAACCTGCTCAATGAACTTAACGGCACCTTCATCACTCCTTTCGACAGGGAGGATATCCACGAACTGATCAACAACATGGATGATGTTGTCGACTACATTCATGCCGCCTCCAAAAGAATTCACTTTTACAAATTGTCTACATTCCCCGAGGAGTTTGTATGGATTGCAGACCGCATCCACTCTGCCAACAAGGAGATTCAAAATGTATTGCGAAGTGTCCGTTCCGTCAATGATTTCAAAATGCATGTTTCGTCGTGCGAAAAGATCAGTGAATACGAGAGTCAGGTGGATGATATTTACCAGGAGTATCTATCCATATTGTTCGAACAGGAGGTCAATGCGATTGACCTGATCAAAAAAAGGGACATCTTGACCACACTGGAAAAAGCCATCGACAAATGTGACGATGTTGGTAACATCTTCTCCTCCCTGATTGTTAAAATGGGATAGCTCAAAAGGGCGTTTATCTTCGATTGATCTGAAATAACCCGATTAATAACACAACGAATGAGCTTTACTCTCCTCATTGTCATCATCGTTCTCGCATTTCTCTTTGACTTCATCAATGGATTCCACGATGCCGCCAATTCCATCGCCACCATCGTCTCCACAAAAGTCTTGTCACCATTGCAGGCTGTTCTCTGGGCTGCCTTCTTCAACTTTCTGGCCTATGCCATATTTGAGTTAAAGATCGCCGATACCATTTCAAAAGTAGTGGATACGAATGCCATCAACCTGCAGGTAATTTTGGCAGGAATTGTTGCAGCTATCATCTGGAATCTTCTCACCTGGTACCTGGGAATACCTTCCAGCTCCTCCCACACTTTGGTTGGTGGTTTTGCGGGAGCTGCGATAGCCCATGCAGGATGGTCGGTTGTGAAATCAAGTGTGATTCTGAAGATCGCCTCCTTCATTTTTTTAGCTCCTTTTTTGGGCATGCTGATCTCCTATCTTTTGTCTGTTTTGTTGCTCAATCTGCTGCAAAAGGGCAATCCACATGTGCTGGATAAATATTTCAGAAGATTTCAGTTGTTGTCGAGTGCCTTGTTTAGTTTGGGACATGGAGGCAATGACGCACAAAAAGTAATGGGGCTTATCGCGGCAACCCTGATGGTCTATTTCAAAGGGGTAGATCCTGCTTCGATTCCCGACTGGGCACACATTAACATGGTTGGCGGAAAAATTCATTCTATTCCCCATTGGGTAGTGATTGGATGTTATTTTGCCATCAGTTTGGGAACCATCTCAGGCGGTTGGAAGATTGTTAAAACCATGGGAACCAAGATCACCAAACTCACCTCTTTCGAAGGAGTTACGGCCGAGACTGCCGGTGCCATACTGCTTTTTGGAACGGATGCATTTGGAATCCCTGTCAGTACCACCCATACCATTACCGGTGCCATCATGGGAACCGGATTGACGAAAAGAGTCACCATCGTAAAATGGGGAGTAACTATCAACCTCTTGTATGCATGGATATTAACAATTCCTGTTTCCATGCTCATAGCGGCTATTGCCTACTACTCCTTTAAGATTTTTGGATTGTGATCGAAAAATATGCGCATTCTCAGATCTTATACGCCGAGTAAATTATCACTGGTCTCCTCGCTGGTAACGACGCTTTTTACAACGTTGTTGGTCGCCATCAACTATTATTTCGGCCATGCCATCGTGCTGTTTGTATTGATTCCGGTTATTTTTCTGCTCTCTTTCCTGACAACAAGCTACATCCTGAACTACCTGATCAACGACAAGATAACTCCTATCTACAAGACCATCAGTGGAGTACCATTGAAAGACAAGCGTCGCAAAAAGGAGCGCAACAAAGATATTCTGGCAGAGGTTGAGCACGATGTAAAGATTTGGGCAGATGATAAGATGGCGGAGATTGAGCGTCTTCGCGACCTCGAGAAATACAGAAAGGACTTTGTAGGCAATGTCTCGCACGAGTTAAAAACCCCTATTTTCAACATTCAGGGATACATTTTAACGCTTTTGGATGGAGGACTTGAAGATCCTGAGATCAACAGGCTCTACCTCGAACGTACTGAAAAAAGCATCGACAGGATGATCAATGTGGTCGAAGATCTGGAATCGATCACCAAACTGGAATCGGGAGAATTGAAACTGAATCCCGAAATTTTCGATATCAGCCGACTGGTAGAAGAGGTCTTCGAACTTGAGCTTAGAGAGGCTACTGAAAGGGGTATCTCCATGAAGATGATTCTTACTTCGGGTAAACCATTTTTGGTAAAAGCCGATAAAAAACGCATTTTCGAAGCCATGCGAAACCTGATCGGGAATGCCATCAAATATGGTCGCAGGAATGGTGTCGTCACTGTTGGATTCTACGACATGAACAACCTGTTGCTGATCGAAGTGAGTGACGATGGAATCGGCATCGACAAGAAAGACCTTCCCCGCATCTTCGAAAGGTTTTACAGGGTCGACAAGAGCCGTTCACGGATGCAGGGTGGAACCGGACTAGGTTTGTCGATTGTCAAACACATCATCGAAGCGCACAAGCAGAAAATTCATGTGAAAAGTATCCCCGAAAACGGAACCACCTTCACTTTTGCCCTTGAAAAAGGGAAGCTGACAAAATAATATTGACTCCGTAAAACTGTTAATCAAAAATTTAACCTAATTTTAGGAGGTTGTACAGACGTTGCATGCAACGTCTCCGCACGCCTTGCATGCGATTATTGTACAGACGTTGCATGCAACGTCTCTACCCATTTAAACCACGTATCATGACAGAAAAAGAGACCACACCGCGCATTCTCCTGGTAGACGATGAAGAGGACATCCTCGAATTTGTAAGTTACAATCTTGAAAGAGAGGGGTTCAGAGTATATACCGGCCGAAATGGCCTGGAGGCAATCCAGATGGTCACCAAAATCAAGCCTGATCTGGTCATCCTGGACGTGATGATGCCCGAAATGGATGGCATTGCTGCCTGCGAGGAGATTCGTAAACTACCCGGATGCCGCGATATGGTGATTGCTTTTCTCACGGCCAGGGGGGAAGATTATTCCCAGATAGCGGGATTCGATGCCGGTGCCGACGATTACATCACCAAACCAATCCGTCCAAAAGTGCTGATCAGCCGGGTAAAAGCATTGCTGAAAAGAAGCGGTGGCCCTATTTCGGAAGGCGCCGAACAGGATAAAGTGCTGCACATCGGCAATTTGGTGATTGACAAGGAGAAATTTACCCTGCGGGTCGATGAAAATGAGATGATGCTTCCGCGAAAAGAGTTTGAACTCCTTTCGCTGCTCGTTTCAAAACCAGATAAAGTATTCCTGCGGGACGAAATTTACAAGGCTGTTTGGGGTGATAATGTGATCGTGGGAGACCGTACCATCGATGTGCACATCAGAAAACTCAGGGAAAAAATTGGAAATGACCACATTCGTACCCTCAAAGGAATCGGGTACAAGTTCGTCATTTAGAGATTACAACTCCTTACGCATCCTGGCGACAGGGATGTCCAGCTGTTCGCGGTATTTGGCGATTGTGCGCCTGGCAATGTTGTAGCCCTTGTCCTTTAAAATATTGGCCAATTCATCGTCCGTAACAGGCTTTTGCTTGTTTTCGTTGCCAATGCACTCCTTCAGGATGGATTTTATCTCCCGCGTCGACACCTCTTCCCCATCCTCTTTCTGCATTGACTCTGAGAAAAAATATTTCAGCGAGTAGATTCCAAAATGCGTCTGGATGAATTTGCTGTTCGAAACCCTCGAAATGGTTGAGATATCCAGGCCGGTAAGGTCGGCAATGTCTTTTAGAATCATGGGTCTCAGCCTGGTCTCATCACCCTCTACAAAGAACTCCTTCTGAAACTGGAGCAAGGCGTTCATCACGAGCATGAGGGTCTCCTGCCGTTGCTTGATGGCATCAATGAACCACTTGGCCGAATCAATCTTTTGTTTGACGAAAAGCAGCGCATCCTTCTGGTCGTTGTTCATTGCCTTGCCGTTGTCACGAAAACTCTTCAGCATGTTGGCATAGTAATTGCTGATATTGAGCTCCGGAACATTTCGCTGGTTCAGACTGAGAATCATCTCGTCGTTGACAATCTCCAAAATAAAATCGGGGATGATGGTCTGGTTGCCCCTGCTGAGGTTGTTGCTAAAGGAGCTGCCTGGTTTCGGGTTCAGTTTGAGAATCTCGTCAAGAGCTTCACGGAGCGCCTCCTCTTCGATGTTGAACTTGCGCTGAATCTTGTCGTAATGCTTTCTCGTAAACTCTTCAAACACCTCATCCAGGATTCGGTAAGCCAACCTGATCTCCTCGCGGCCAAGATTTTTCCTGGCCAATTGAATCATGAGCGACTCCCTCAGATCACGGGCTCCTACCCCTGCAGGATCCAGATCCTGTATCATTTTCAGAATCCTGGTAAGTTGTTTTTCATTCGTCAGGATATTTCTCGAGAAGGCCACATCATCAACAATGGCATCCAATTCACGCCGAAGATATCCGTCTTCATCAATGTTTCCGATGATCTGTTCAGCCAAAACGGAATCTTCCTCATCAAGCATTACCATGGCCACCTGCTCCTGCAGGTATTCGTGGAAAGAGGAGGATTCATAGTAGGGAATATCCTGAATTTTATCGTCTTTGGAAAAATTATTGGTTTCGTAACGGTAGGAAGGATAATCTTCTTCGTTGAGATAATCGTCCATCGAAAACTCCTCGTTGTCGTTGTCCTCTTTGGTCTTCAGATCGTTGGAGATCTCTTCTTCGCCCGAGCCAAACTCATTGTCTTCCAACTCCAATACAGGATTCTCCTCCAACTCCTTCTTGATGCGCTGCTCCAATTGAAGCATGGGAAGTTCCAACAGCTTGATTACCTGTATCTGCTGTGGTGAAAGCTTCTGAAGCAGCCTTTGCTGAAGGGAAAGATTTTGCATTTCTCAATTAAAACTCACAGTTTTTAGGGGTTCTGGCAAACGGAATGACATCCCGGATATTGCCCATTCCGGTCACGAAAAGCATCAGTCTTTCGAAACCAAGGCCGAAACCCGCATGCGGACATCCGCCAAAGCGCCTGGTGTCGAGGTACCATTCCATCTCTGCTTTCGGAATGTGCATCTCCTCCATTCGTTGTTCCAATACTTCGAGCCGTTCTTCCCGCTGTGACCCGCCAATGATCTCGCCAATCTGCGGGAAAAGGACATCCATCGCTGCCACCGTCTGGCCATTGTCATCGAGCCTCATGTAGAAAGCCTTGATTTCCTTAGGATAATTGGTAAGGATGACCGGCTTTTTGAACTCTTTTTCAACGAGAAAGCGCTCGTGTTCGCTCTGAAGGTCTGTGCCATATCCACCTACCGGATATTGGAACTGCCCCTTCTTGTTGGGTTTCGAATTTTGCAAGATGTTTATCGCCTCGGTGTAGGTGAGCCTGATAAAATCGTTGTCTGCTACAAACCGCAACTTCTCAATCAGCTCCATCGAACGCTGGTCGGCCGGCTTTACCTTCTCCTCCTCTGCAAGCCTGTTGCTCAGAAAAAGCAAATCATCCATGCAGTTTTCCAGCGCATGGTTGATAAGGTATTTCAGGAACTCCTCGGCAAGATCCATGTTGTCGGTGAGGTCGCAAAAAGCTACTTCAGGCTCGATCATCCAGAACTCAGCCAGATGGCGCGAAGTATTGGAGTTTTCGGCACGAAAGGTTGGCCCGAAGGTATATATTTTGGAGAGCGCCATGGCAAAGAGTTCACCTTCCAGCTGACCGGAAACAGTCAGGTTCGCAGCCTTTCCGAAGAAGTCCTGAGAATAATCGACCTTTCCCTCCTCATCCAAAGGTGGATTCACGGCTGGCAAAGTAGAAACCCTGAACATCTCTCCGGCACCTTCGGCATCCGAACTTGTGATGATGGGCGTGTGTACATTGAAGAAACCCCTCTCGTTGAAAAACGAGTGAATGGCGAAAATCATGGCATGCCGTATCCGGAAGATCGCACCAAAAGTTGCCGTCCTTGGCCGGAGATGGGCCATTTCGCGCAAGAATTCGAGGGTATGGCGCTTGGGCTGGATGGGATATTTATCAGGATCCGACAATCCAATGATTTCGATGGCCACGGCTTTCAGTTCAACTGACTGGCCTGAACCTGCGGAGGCCACCAAGATCCCTGTAACCCCAATGGCGGCACCTGTATTGATATTTTTAAAAAAATCCTCGCCAAAAATTTCGACTTCCGCAACCACCTGCAGGTTGTTGATGGTGGAACCATCGTTCAAGGCAATGAAATTAACATTCTTGCTTCCGCGACGGGTGCGTACCCAACCTTTGATGGTAATCTCTGTACCAACCACACCTGTTTTTAAGATCTCTGCAATTTGAATTTTTTTCATGCGTAACATTTCTTCCGGGTGAAACAGTCTTTATTCTTGTTTAATCTATACCAGACACAAAATTACACATTTTGGCGTCTCTACGCCAGTCAAATCGTATTACTTTTTCGATGTACACCGGCTATTTTCTGTGAATACCAATTAATTTCTCAATTTTGAATATTCGTCCTTCCCTAATTGTATCTGTATATGGGAGAAAATGTATATTTGTAAATAGAAACCCATGATCGTTAAACAGATATATACTACAGGAAATAAAAAACATATCTTGATACATTTACCGGATAGCGTCCAAAACAAAAAGCAGGTTCTTGTTGTTTTGGATGATTCAGTTGACTCATAAACTGAAAAACTGGAATTAACGAAGCGAAAGTTCAGAACGATACAATAGAGGCAGTTTTATTCCAACTCGGAATCGAAAGCCCGCTCAATTAGCATTGCCAAAATTTTTTGAAGGATGAAATTTTCAAACTGGGCTGATTTGTGCGCCCACCTCGGCACCCAATTCAACATCGAGATAGATCTCAATGGCGTACTTTTCCTGGTAGGTATCCGCGAACGCGGTCTTTCTTTTCAACCTTTCTCAAAAGAGGAGAAGCTGAGCCTGATCAACCTGGGCAGTTGCACCCTCTTCCTGGAGATGGGTCTGGTTGAGAAAACCGGCACCGATGCAGACGGATGGCCCATCTTTTCCCAGAAAGCCCTGGCACCCACAGTCCCCGAAGAGCGCAAACACAAGGTGCTGCAGGATTGCGCAGCGCGATATTTTGAAAAGATCTACGCAAAATAAATTGCTTGTTGTTGTCTGAAATTCAGGCAAGAAAGGCAATCCATGCCGGCAATACAAAGATGGATAGAAAAGTCGAGAGCAGCACCAGACGGCCAGCAAGTTTGGTGTTCAGACCATATTGCTGGGTGAGGGCGTAGGCAGTCAGCCCCATCGGCATGGCAGCATCCAGAATTGAACAGCGCAGGGATATTTCAGAAATTGAACTGTTTCGTAGGCCGATGTAAAAAATTCCCGGAAAGACAACCATGATCAACAGCGAAAGTCCAAACACAGGCACCCATTCCTTCAGACTGCCTATCTGCTGTGAACCCATGAAGATGCCCAGCGACAGCAACACGATGGCGGTAACGGATTGCGCGATCAAATCCAGGGATTTCATCACACTGCTTTGCGGGGAGAGATGAAGGCCGGATGCCAGCATCCCCAGCAATACGGCGATCAACAATGGATTGGTTGCCAATTTGACCAATATTGTTTTGAAATGAAGCTTCCCTTCTCCGCCGATTTCAATCAAAACCAATGCCAGCGAAAACATCCAGAAGAGGTAGATGGAGGTTAAAACGACGGCAATACCCATGGCCTGCTGCCCCATGGTATTGACAATGACAGGTATTCCCAGATAGGTGATATTTCCGAATGCAAGTACCAGGACAAGCGTTTGTCTGGTCTTCACCGAAGTTTTAAAAAGAGCCCCTACCGGGAAGGCCATCAACATGCATCCGATCAGGTACAAGGAATTGCCGTAAACGAGTGTCGAATGCTCAGCAAAGCTGATATCCATTTTGGCCAAAGCAGCAAATATCAATGCCGGGAATCCGATCCGAAGGGCATATTTGTTCAGGATATCAACCCAGGCCAAAGTTGCTGCATTCATGCGCACCATCACGATTCCGAAAAGAATGATCAGAAAGAGGGGCAGGATGGTGTGGAGGGCGAGAATGAATGCGGACATAAATAATGATGGATGACGAATGATTTTACGCTGGCATGTTTTCTTTAGCCATTAAGATCGAGCTTTTTAGGATCCAATTCATCATTTTCGCAGAATCGCTTCAATCGCTATCAGTTCTTCTTCCGGGAAGTAAAGGTTTCTTTGCGATTGAAGATTATCTTTCAGCTGGGCAACTGAGCTTGCCCCTATCAGTACGGAGGTTACACGTGAATCTTTCAACAACCAGGCAATGGCCATCTGCGCCAGTGTCTGTCCCCGCTGCAATGCAATTTCGTTGAGTGCTTTGGCCTTTTCGATGGCAGGAGCAACCTGTTCCGGTCTGAGATACCCCCATGCCTTGGAGGCCCTGGATCCTTCCGGAATGTTGTTCAGGTATCGGTCTGTCAGCAACCCCTGGGCCAGGGGGGAAAAGGCAATCACCCCGATTCCCTCTTTTTCGACGGTATCGAGTAGTCCATTTTCCACCCAGCGTTCAAACATCGAATATTTGGGTTGGTGAATCAGGCAAGGCGTCCCCAGGCTACGCAAGATGGCAGAGGCCTCATGGGTCATCTCGGCCGAATAGTTGGAGAGACCGGCATAGAGGGCCCGACCCGATCGTACTGCCTGATCGAGTGCCATCATGGTCTCTTCGAGCGGGGTCTCCGGATCGGGACGGTGCGAATAGAAGATGTCCACATAATCGACACGCATCCGTTTCAGGCTCTGGTCCAAACTGGAAAGCAGGTACTTGCGTGATCCCCACTCCCCGTAAGGACCGGGCCACATCAGGTAGCCTGCCTTGGTAGAGAGCACAAGCTCATCCCGGTAGGGTCTGAAATCCTTTTGAAAAATGCTGCCAAAATTCTCTTCGGCTGAACCGGGTGGCGGACCATAGTTGTTGGCCAGATCGAAGTGAGTGATGCCGTTGTCGAAGGCAAAGCGAAGCATGCTCCTGCCTGTCTCATAGGTGTCTACTCCGCCAAAATTGTGCCACAGTCCAAGAGACAAAACCGGTAGTTTCAATCCGCTGCGACCACAGCGGCGGTATGTACACTGGTCGTTGTATCGTTCAGAAGCTGCTAAATAATCCATGGTCATTTACTGTTTGTTGGAGTACAAATTTAGCAAAATTGCTCCTGCTAAATTGTAGCAACTGCTATTCTTGAGGTCATTTTTATTTTTATATTTGTTTACTCGATTACAGAGAGTGGCTCTACCAAATTAATATTCATAAACATTTCTAACAATGGAACAGAAGACAAACAGTAATCTCCGGCTTGGGATGACCTTTATGGCGTCCATCTTTTTTATTTTCGGCTTCATTACCAATTTCAACATCGCCATGAAGGATCAGGTGCAGCTTGCATTTGATCTCAAGACACTCTATCCCGGATGGGAGAATTTTCTCTCTCAGCTTGTCAATTTTGTATTCTTCGTTGCTTATGCCTGTTTTAGCTTTCTCTGCGGCAGCATCATCAAAAAGATTGGTTACAAGAGTGGCGTAATCGCCGGACTTGTTCTTGTCGCAGTTGGTAGTTACATGTTCTTCCCCGCTGTTTCGGCCCTCTCCTATCCACTGTTTCTGGTTGCTGTCTTTGTAATGGCTACAGGTGTTGTATTCCTGCAAACTGCCGCCAATCCTTATGTAGCTGCATTGGGGCCACAGGATACGGCTCCTGCACGTTTGAATTTGACACAAGCTCTGAATGGCGTTGCAACGACCATTGCTCCGTTCCTGGCTGGAATATTGGTCCTCGCACCTGCCGTGATGGCCCTCAAAGGAGGAGCCACTGCAGCTGATGCAGCCAAATTCGTCCAGATGCCTTTCGTCATCATCGGAACGATCGTCGTTTTTATTGCCATTGGCATCGCCTTCATCAAATTGCCAAATATTACCGGTGACACGACCATCTCTTCTAAATCAGTCTTAAGAAAACCCCAGGTTTGGCTGGGGGCTTTGGGTATCTTCTGTTATGTAGGTGCCGAAGTTGGAACTGCCGGGCAGATTGCTCCTTACTTGAAGGCAGACGGTACCGCACTCGATGTGGCTGTAAAATTATCGGCTATCTATTGGGGAGGCGCCATGATCGGACGTTTCTTCGGATCCATTTTGCTGGGTAATCTGGCCAATGCCAAGAAATACCAATATTCAGCTTATGTGATGATCTTCGCCTTCTTCGTGGGTTGGTTCATCACCTCCGCATCCATGGACAAAGGGCAGTTTGTATTTGTTTCCCAACCACTGAATGGCTTAATTTTCCTGGGCATCGCCATCGCCAATTTCTTCCTGATGTTGCTTGGAAAAGGGAAAGCCAATGTAGCCCTTGGCATCTTCGGAACCGTCAACATGCTCCTGATCCTTGCTGCCTTCATGCTACCTGCAACGGTAGGCATGTGGTGCCTGCTCTCTATCGGATTCTTTAACTCCATCATGTTCCCGAACATATTCTCGTTGGGTGTCAATGATCTGGATCCTTCAGAGATGCCACTTGCATCAGGAATTATCAACACCCTGATCGTGGGCGGTGCCATCATTCCTTTGATCATGGGTGCGCTAACTGATTCGTTCAGTGCCCGCGGAGCATTGCTCATCCCGGTAGCCTGTTATGCTTACATCGTCTTCTTCGCATTGAAAGGCAGTAAAATAAGATAGCAAAAACAATGTCGTACAAGACTCGCAAAATGATGCAAAGTAGAACTACACGATGCCTCACTTTGCGGGTCTTGTGCGACCTTAAAAAAAATCATAATTCATCTACAAATGAGACAAGTTGCCATTGGAATTGACATAGGCGGTACCAACACCGCCATTGGTGTGGTTGACCGCGAGGGAAACGTGCTGTACGAAAAAATGCCCCAGTTGCCTACCCCCCAGAAGCGGGAGAATCCGTTTGCCAAGCTCGACAGATCCGACGAATTATGCAGCAATTTCATTGCAGAGTTGACAGATGAGGTTCGGGTGGCCATCGAGACCGTAAAAAATATCAACCCCGATCTTCAGGTAATGGGAATCGGTATCGGCGCTCCCAATGCCAACTACTACAGGGGCACCATCGAAATGGCAGCCAACCTGCCTTTTGTAGGAGTGGTCCAATTGGCCGATCTCATCCAGGCCAAATTGCCTGAAATTGATCTGGTAAAAATTACCAACGATGCCAATGCGGCCTCCTTGGGAGAACTCATCTACGGCGGTGGGATCGGCATGAGCAACTTCGTGATGATCACTCTGGGCACCGGACTCGGCAGCGGTATCATCGTCAATGGTGATCTGGTGTACGGACAGGATGGTTTTGCCGGAGAGCTGGGTCATACTACCCTCGTCCCCAACGGTCGTGACTGCGGTTGCGGTGGGAAGGGTCATCTGGAAACCTACTGTTCTGCCACCGGCATCAGAAGAACTGTGTACGAGATACTCGCGAGAACCAACAACAGCGAGAGTCCGCTGGCCAACGTACCTTACAACGAAATGACTGCAAAAATGGTCTACGACGCCGCCGAGCAGAGTGATCCAATTGCCCTCGAAGTATTCGAATATACAGGAGAATTGCTGGGTCGCAGCCTTGCCGACGCCGTTCATTACCTGAGTCCGGAGGCCATCTTCCTCTTCGGTGGGGCAGCAGCGGCAGGCGATTACATCTTCAAACCTACCAGGGAGAGCATGGAGAGACACCTTTTGCCCATCTTCCGCGGCAAGGTTCAAATCCTTCCTTCCAAACTGAAGGCAGGATCTGCCGCCATCGTCGGAGCCAGTGCTCTGGTGTGGAAGGAGCTCGACAAAAAAAAATGAAGCAGATTATCATGGTCCGCCATGCCAAGACGACCCAGCATGGATATGATCAGGATTTTGACCGCACCCTGACGGATCGTGGCGAAGAAGATGCCGAAAAGATCTGCCTGGAGATGCTCAAAGCCGGGATCAAACCCGATCTGATCATCTCCAGTCCGGCCGTCCGTACGACACAGACGTCCCAAATTTTTGCAGGTCTGTGCAACTATCCTACCGGGAAGGTCAGGTATGAAAAAAAACTCTATTCCGGCATGTTGGCCAACGCATTTAGCCGGATGCTGGAAGAGCTCGATGACAGTTACGCTTCCGTGATGGTGGTAGGCCACAATCCCACCGTCTATTACTTCCTGGATTTTCTCTTACCTGATTTTATGCTGGACGTCCCAACCTGTTCGACAGTCGTGATGGATTTTAACATCCAAATCTGGTCAGAACTTACCCACCACTCGGGCAAGATCGTCCACCGCTGGATCCCTGATTTGTTGTGAAGTGCGAAGCATTGTATTCAAATTGTCCTTACCGAATCCCTGTCTACCGCTCAATTTCCGAATTTCTTCCTCCTTCCTCAGTTTTTTGTAAATTTTCCCGATTTTTACAAAAAATTTCACTAAAAAGGGGTGAAATATTAATTTTTTGAGCTAATTTCGAGCGTTTTATGTAAAAAATGTTCCAATAATTGGGAATCCACCAATTTTTGACCGGTTTTCCTCCGGTAACAATTTTGGATTATTTTGTTCCCTCACAAAATAAGAATGGATTTCAATTGGTTTCATCAGTTTCTGAACTACTGCCGGTTATTTTGTAACTATTATCATTTTCCTGATAAGGAATATTTGTTGAAATCATGAAAACAAGGGGTGTGGAAAAGGATCTTCGCAAAGAGAATCAACAATTGCAAATCAAATTAAAGGAGGCGGAAGAGCGCATCCGGGAGCTTCAAAATGCCTTTAAAGCTCCTATCACGGTCATCAATCCTGACCACAAAATCCTTGAAGAGTTGCTGAGCGAAAGTCAGGCAAACCTTTCCGCTCTCTTCCATGCAACAGACGAGTCGGTTTATCTTATCTCTGCCGATGGCACAATTCTTGATTTAAACAATGGAGCCGCTAAAATGATAGGCCAACCAAAAGAGGAACTTATTGGCAAAACGGTGAATCAAATTTTGCCTGCTGAAGTTGTCTCCCACCGCTATCCAT
The DNA here is from genome assembly GCA_964528535.1 of uncultured Tangfeifania sp. Lineage (GTDB taxonomy): Bacteria > Bacteroidota > Bacteroidia > Bacteroidales > Prolixibacteraceae > CAINVV01. Next base: position 14,273 of record CAZGSQ010000046.1, read on the forward strand.
CTATTGCCGAAGCCATGAGCTCTGGGAAACAGATATCCTTTGAAGATAATCGCAATGGGAAAAAAATGTTGAGCCGAATTTATCCAATCGCTGACTCCAACGGGGAAATGGTGCGCATGGCCATCTATAGCCGCGACATCACGGCCGAGCAGGAGGCTAACAATACTTTGGTTGCAAGCGAGGCAAAATTTCGCAGGTTGTTTGAATCTGCCAGCCTTGGAATTTTTCAGTCGACTCCTTCCGGCATGGTCATCACTGTCAACCCGGCATTTGCCACTATGTTTGGCTATGAATCTCCCGGTGAGGTGGAAAGAAGCATCAAAAATATCGCCACTGATCTATTCGCCGACCCCAACAGGAGGGAGGAAGTGCTCCAACTCATGGCAATGGATCCTGATTTAAAAACCTTCCAGAACCACTACCGACGCAAGGATGGAAGTACCTTCATTGGTCAGCTCTACATCTCAAGAATTAAGGATGAAAATGGGCATTTAGACCATTTGGAGGGTTTCATCAGTGACATCTCAGCGCAAAAAGAGGCAGACGAATCCAGAAAGAAAAGTGAAGAGAAATTCAGAAATTTCTTCGAGAACTCGATAGTTGGAAAATCCATTACCTCCCTGAATGGCGAACTTCACACCAACAAGGCCTATTGCGATATTTTGGGTTATGCCCAGGACGAATTATCCACCAGGCGATGGCAGGAGATCACACATCCTGATGACATAGAAGGCAACCTGAAAATCATAGAAAATATTCTTTCAGGTGCTCAGGACTCGACCCGATGGGAAAAGAGATACCTTCACAAGGACGGTCATGTGGTTTGGGTCGATATCAACATTACCATTCAGCGCGACGAAGCCGGCCAGCCACCCTATTTTATTACAAGCATCGTCGATATCTCCGACAAGAAAAAGGCAGAAGAGGAGATCCGTCTTAAAAATGAAGAACTTCAAAAGATCAATGCAGAAAAAGATAAGTTCTTCTCAATAATTACCCATGATCTTCGAAGTCCTTTCAACTCTATCATGGGTTTTACCCAGCTTTTGATAGATACGATCAAAGAAAAAGAGTACGACAGTACCCTGGAATATGCAGAAATCATCCTTCGTTCATCCGAAAAAACCGTCAACCTGCTCAACAACCTGATGGAATGGTCACAGTCGCAAACAGGAAGGATGCATTGCGTGCCTGAGTATTTTGAAATGGGAATTCTGATTCACCAAACTGTTTTGCTTTTTGACGAAATCGCCAAACAGAAATCATTGGTTGTCAAAAAGAATTTCCCGACCCGCACCACCGTTTTTGCCGACAAGGCGATGATTGGAACTGTTCTTAGAAATCTGGTATCCAATGCAATTAAATTTACAAGACCCGAAGGACTTATTACCATCTCAGTTGAACCACAAATGGATGGCCTTCTCATTTCTGTCAAAGACAACGGCGTAGGAATCCCAAAGATTCTTCAGGACAAACTCTTCAGAATAGATGAGAATTTTTCTACCAAAGGAACCAACAACGAGCTGGGAACCGGACTTGGATTGATCCTGTGCAAAGAATTTGTTGATAAAAATGGCGGTAAAATCTGGGTCCAGAGCGAAGAAGGAAATGGAAGTGAAATCTATTTTACAGTTCCTGCCCAGGCGCATTAACCAGGTTGGTTAGATCAACCCTTTGAACCTCCTCCTGTATTCCGAAGGCGATATGCCCATGTTTTTCCTGAACTGTTTGTTGAAATGACTCAGGTTGTTGAAGCCACTGTCGAGACATACCTCGAGGATGCTCATCTCGGGGTTCATCAGTAGCTGACAGGCAAAATCCACTTTGATTCTGTTCAGGTATTCGAAGATGGAGCTGCCTACATTCATCTTAAAAAAACGACACAAGGAACCTTCTGCCATGTTGACAAGTTCGGCCAAAATCTTGAGATCAACAGATTCACGGTAGTGGTTCATCAGGTAATCGTGCAAAATGGCAATTCTTTTGTTGCTTGTCGTGAATCGTTTTCGAATATAATCTTCACTGGCAAGTACAATGTTGGTACTGCTCTTGCCCACAATGTCCATCATCCTGAGAAAATGGTTCATCCTGTCAAAACCCTTCAGATATGGGAGCTGAAGCATGATCTCACTCACTTCATTCAACGTCTGCCCTACAATCTGGATCCCTCGCTCCGAGAGTTCAATGGCTCTCTTTATATTGCCGAATTCGGGCATCTCAAGCAACTGCGGAAACAAAATTTGAGCCGAAAATTGGAGAAAAACCATTTCAAGCGTCCTGTCTGTGAGCACCCTGTTTTCTTTCTCCGCAATCCAGACGTGCGGCAGGTTTCTACCGATAAAAACCAGGTCGCCGGGCTGAAATTCCTCTATCGAATCAGCAACGATCCTCCTTCCGGTACCTTCTGTTATAAAACTGATCTCAAAATTATTGTGGTAATGCCAGCTGCTCTTCTCAAGATTGTCCTGGAAAATACCAATAAAGAAAGATTCCTTGTCATTTAAAACAATCTGTTCGTACCTGGCAGCCATGATGGTAAATATTGCACAAAAAATGCATAAAATGTGAATATCGCATCGAAAATAGCAAATATTGATGTAGCAATTTGCCCCATGGAAAATTATTTTTGTTTTGTTCGAAAGAGCGAATTTTTCATGTTATTTTTATCTGGGTGGAATTTTGTTCGCAGGAGCCTCTCTTGTGGATACGGTATCCTCCACAATGGCACAGGAAGATCCGGCATCACAAAGGGTGCCATGATGATGAATTGAGACCAAAAGACTAAATAAATATTTATGGATGACTTAATTGCAAAACTTCTTGAAGCGGTTGAATTTGGAAAGATTGATCAGAAATCCCCTTATCCCCCTCAGTTAAGGGGTATGGATGGTTCTCACGAACTGACCCAACAGGCACTTGAAGCGGGTATCAATCCACAGCGAATTCTTGAAGATGCGCTCATCCCCGCCATGGGAAATGTTGGCAAGAAATTCTCTGAAAATAAGATTTTTGTGCCCCAAATGCTTATGTCGGCCAAGGCCATGGGAGCTTCCATGGTGCAGTTGAAACCTTTCTTTGCGTCAGGCGCCATCAAGTCGAAAGGCACTTTTATCATCGGAACCGTGAAGGGCGACCTTCACGACATCGGCAAGAACCTGGTGGCCATGATGGTAGAAGGTGGCGGCTGGACGATCGTTGACCTTGGCGTGGATGTAGGCTCAGAACGCTTTGTAGAAGCACTGAAGAGCAACCCGGGTGCCGTCATCGGACTCTCAGCCCTGCTAACAACCACCATGGTAAACATGGGAGAGATTGTCGATAGGATCAAGGAGCACCTGCCTGAAACCAAAGTCCTGATAGGCGGAGCTCCCGTCAATGCAGATTTCTGCAAGAGCATTGGCGCCGATTTTTATGCTCCTGACCCTCAAAAAGCAGTCGAATACCTTAACAAATTGGCTTCTTAAAAAGCATCTTTATTGGTAATTTTTTACAAAGTGAATGCACATCAACTGGCGCATATAGGAAATCTATTACCGCTTTTTTAGACGACCAACTTACATCACAACATTGATATACAACATTTTATAACTTATGCAACACAAGACACTGGTTATCAGCGAACCCTCCGGGCTGATGTTCGGAATATCTCCCCGCCCCGTAAAAACACGCCGTGGACTGGTTATTGGCGGCGGACAAGTGTATGCCGAACTAAATTTCACCCTACCGATGATGAGCATCAACCAAAATACCCTGGGAGAGGTGTATGCACACTACCGAGAAATCGCCGAGGGAGCATTGGAACGCGCCGTGCACCTCAACTCGAAGGGGGTTGTACTCGAATTCGAGACACTGCTGGAAATGACCAAGACTCCGGATATCGGCGTTGAGATCGTAAAAATCATGAATGAGGTATGCGAAAGATATTACCTGCAGCATGGTCTTGCCTCCGAAATCCGCCTGACTCCCAATGACCTGCGTGAATTTGAACGCCCCGCCAGGCAACGCAGTTCTGCTTACCTTGATCCGATGATGGAGTTGTTCGAACGTGGCATGCTAGCCGGAGGCGATCTCTTGTCGATCGAAAGTACCGGTGGCAAGGAGGTTTCAGACGATGCGCTGATGATGTGCGACGTGAAGGGGATCATGTTTGCATTGTCAGTACTGGGAGTTAGGGACATGCAGTTTCTGTGGCACAAAATCGTGACCCTGGCCAACCGGCATGGTAAAATTTCCGCCGGCGACTCTGCTTGCGGTTTTGCCAATACCGCCATGGTACTGGCCGAGAAAAAATACATCCCCAAGATATTTGCCGCGCTGGTTCGGGTAATCTCGGTCGTACGATCGATAGTCGCCATGGAGGAGGGTGCCGTCGGTCCCGACAAGGATTGTGGCTACGAAGGCCCCTTCCTGAAGGCAATAACCGGTATTCCTATCTCCATGGAGGGCAAGACGGCCGCATGCGCCCACCTGAGTCCCATCGGGAACATAGCGTCTGCCTGTGCCGATTTGTGGAGCAACGAGTCGGTTCAAAACATCAAACTCCTTTCAGGGATGGCACCTACAGCCTATTTCGAACAGCTTGAATACGATGCCCGTTTGATGAACGAAGCCCTTCGAATGGGTAAGTCGCACTGCCAAATGTTGCAGCAATTGCTGGTTGGATCGGATGTTTACACAGATCCCCAGGCCCTGATACTCTCGCCTGAAAATGTGATCCGCATTTCAAAAGAGCTGATCAAAGGGGATTCGTACGTTGCAAATGCTAGGAATGGTGCGCTGGCCTCACTCGACATCATCGAGGAGGCCTGGAAATCCGGAAAACTAAAACTTTCGGAGATGGAAACCGCCTACCTGCCCATCTTCCGGGATGACCTTAACAGCATTCCCGACGCTGAGAGCGACTTCATTGAAATGATGCTTCCTTTACTTGACCCTGGTAAATTCATTTTGTCCGAATATGGCCTATAACAACATCCATCCTCCATCCTTCATCCTCTCAAATGACCCCGCTCCCTGTACATATTATTTCCGGTTTCCTTGGAGCCGGGAAAACGACTGCCATCCTCCGGCTTCTCGGTAGAAAACCGGTGGACGAAAACTGGGCCATCCTCATCAACGAATTCGGGAAGATATCCATTGATGGTCAAACGATTCGGTCAAAATCCTCACAGGGAACCGTTTTTGAGATCACTGGCGGATGCATCTGCTGTTCGGCACAGGCATATTTTGCAGAGAACCTTGACAGAATTATCAGCGAAAACCGCTACGACAGGATCGTCATTGAACCCAGCGGACTCGGTGGCATCGACCATATCAGGGAGTTGGCAGGTCAAAACGCCAATCTTCAACTGATGCCGGTTGTCTGTATCGTAGACATTACCATGACGGCGCTTCCCCGAATCAAGATGCTCCCCATTTTCAAGAATCAAATTGAGAAAGCAGACCTGATTCTCTTCAGCAAGACAGAACTGGCAGATGATAGGATGTTAAAAGAGTTAACAGATCAATTTTGCCTTGATTTCCCTTTTAAGAACTATGCCTTGCAGTCCGTGGTAGACGAACTTTTCGAGAACTCAAATCAGAGCCGGCTTCCCGTTCAGGGCACTTCAACCCACGGTTATTCGTTTCTTGCAGACTCGCAAAAGGCTATCTACCGGGAAATTTGCCTGAAGTTTTCAGGCAGCAAGGTGGTCAATCCAGAAATACTAAGAGAGTTGCTGAGGAACGAACCTGCCATTGTGAGGGCAAAAGGTTATATTTATACCGGTGAAGAGTGGGTACTTTTCAATTACACATTATCCGGCTACTCCTTGGAAATTTTTAGCCAAAGAGCAGAAAATGAATTGGTGTTAATATTGGGAGCAGAAATGAAAGAACCTGGCCATTTGAAAGATTGGGTTGAAAACTTATGAAGCAGCATACCATCAGCCTGTATCCTCTTGGAAAAGAGCTGGTCGTCAATGACCAAACTCCCCTCATCGATGTCCTTCATGAGTTTGGGGTGGAGTTCCCATGTGGTGGAAAAGGAACTTGTGGAAAATGTCAGGTTCGTTTGTTGGAAGGAGAGATAGAAATTACTGATCTGCACCAGGAGAAGCTGGAATATTTCAAGTTTCCATCCGACCGTCGACTCGCCTGCATGAGCAAGTCAACAAGTTCCGTCACCCTGGGTGTGGAACAGTTTGAACACCTCATTTTGGCAGATGAGACTGATTTTGAATTTGTGCCGGAAGAAGGATTCGGTATTGCCATCGATTTAGGTACGACCACGCTGGTTGCCCAAATGGTTGATTTACGCAATGCCAAAATATTGGCCGTCGAAACCATGCTCAATCCACAGGTTAAATTTGGAGCAGACCTGATCTCAAGAATTCAGGCCGGGTTGGATGGGAATGCAAAGGAAATGACCTTCCTGGTAAGGGAAGCCATTGGCAAAATGATCGGCAGGATGCTGGAAAGATGCCAACAACTTCCTGGTAAGGTTGTTCTGGTAGGCAACACGGTGATGCAAAGGATTTTCAGTGGCAGCAACCTCGCTCCACTCTCAAGTTACCCTTTTCATGTCGAAGATTTGGGATTCAATGCATTCACTCCGGATGAACTGGGATGGAATGCTCTGGCTGACACCAAAATACAATTTTTCCCATCTATCGGAAGTTTTGTCGGCAGTGATATTCTGGCTGGAATCGCCGCTACCGGATTGCACAAAAAAGAACAATATGCTGCCCTGATAGATTTGGGAACCAATGGCGAGATTGTGGTGGGCAACCGCCACCGGATCATTTGTGCCTCAACTGCTGCCGGACCAGCTTTTGAAGGGGCAAGCCTCTCCATGGGAATGAGGGCAGTAACGGGTGCCATCGCTTCGCTCCGCCTGGTTGACAACCTAATTGTTTCCTCAGTTATAGGCAATACAGATCCGGTCGGAATCTGTGGCAGTGCCCTGATTGATGCCGTGGCCATCCTCCTTGAACTGGATATGATCGGCTCATTTGGGGAGATCGTTTCGGGAACTGATGGTATCCAATTGGATGGCCCCATCAGTTTAAGTCAAAAAGACATCTACGAATTCTTGCTTGCCAAGGCGGCCATTGCAGCAGGACTCAGCATTTTGGCAAAGCAACTGCACATCGAATCGGCGGAGATTGCAGAGATATACATCGCCGGTGGCTTCGGAAATTACATCCATCTCAAACATTTGCTCTCAACGGGTATGGTCGAAACGACTGAGGATAAGCTGCACAAGATGGGGAATACCGCCCTGATCGGAGCCAAGATGTTTCTCTTCGACAAAGGGGATCTGGTTGCCGAGATCCTTGCCAAAACCAGCCATGTCAGCCTCGAAGGTGATCCGGAATTTCAGGACATCTACATCAGTAAAATGATGCTTGGGTAAAAACTCACCCCGTCACTTGAGTGACGGGGTGAGTTTTTGCAAAATGCTGTTGCAATGGCTTAATTTTGATTAAATTTGATTCTACTTAACAAATCCTTTATCAATGAAAAGAATCACTCAAATATCCATCATGGCAGTAGTTGCCCTGGTGATCCTCTACACCCAAATGCCGGTGGTTGCTTTTGGCTTCCAGGGCTTTCCCCTGATGATCGGCGCGCTGACATTTCTATGGATCATCCTGAATCTCCGGATGCTTCCTCAGATTACAAGCGAAAAGCAGGCGATCCAGTTGTTGACCATGATGAAGCTTCCCAAATGGATTTTCATCGCATTGTTCGTTTACATGACCATGGTACCGATTGCCACTTCATGGTCCCTCTTCAGATGGAACGACTACCGTGGATTGATCGGGAATGTTGAAATCGGTGAAAACCTCTCCACACACATGGCTCCGATTTCGATCGACAAGATACGTGTAGTCGATGAATCACTGGCCAACCTACTTGGAGACAAGGTACTCGGAGCCCAACCGGCGTTGGGAAGTCAGGTTCGACTCGGTACCTTTGTGATCCAAAAAGTGCGCAACGAACTATACTGGGTAGCTCCCCTGCTTCATTCCGGATTTTTTAAGTGGAACAAAAACATGGAGGGGACCAATGGCTATGTGATGGTCAATGCCTGCAACGAAAGGGATGTGAAACTTGTTCAGGAAGCAAATGGCCACAAAGTGCTGATCAAATACCAGCCTGAGGCCTATTTTGGTGATTACCTCGAGCGGCACTTGTACCTAAGCGGTTTTTACAATACCGGATTGACTGACTATAGTTTCGAGATCGACGACGACGGGATACCTTATTGGGTAGTAACCAAATACAAGAAAACAATCGGCTTTTATGGCGACAATGCGGTTGCCGTTGTAGTAGTCAATACCGAAACCGGCAAGTGTACAGAGTATCCGATCGATCAGGCACCAACATGGATTGACAGGGTTCAGCCGGATAAATTCATCGAAGAACAGCTCAACGACTGGGGCAATTTCGTGAAAGGCTTCTGGAACTTCTCCAACGAAAACAAACTTCAGATTACACAGGGACTATCGCTCGTGTATGGCCAGGACAACAGATCGTATTGGTACACAGGACTCACTTCGGTTGGAGCCGATGAAGCAACAGTTGGGTTTGTGCTAGTCGACACCCGTTCCAAGAAAGCAGTCTGGTACAAGCAAAGCGGAGCTACCGAACGTGCCGCACAAAATTCGGCAATTGGGAAAGTCCAGGAAAAACGCTTCAGCGCCTCTCTTCCGATTCCCTACAACATCAACAACATCCCCACTTACATGATGACCCTGAAAGACAACGGCGGTCTTGTCAAAATGTTTGCCATGGTGGCCATCGAGGATTATACGATCGTCGGGGTCGGGAATACCCTCGTTGAGACACTGATGGCTTACAAAAATGCCTACAACATGGCTGGGAACAAGATCAATCCTAAAAACGTAACCAAAAAGATGCTCCTAAAAACGATGGTCAACAGGATTCAGTCTGACATCAAGAACGGCAACAGTTTCTACTATTTCACAGTCAATGGGATGAACAACATCTTCATCGGCTCTTCGCAGATCTCGAACGAGATGCCAGTGACCATGGCCGGCGACAGTATCCAGATCAGCTTCGACAACGATACCAGCGGATTGATAGATATTTCGGCATTTAAAAATACCAGTTTGGGGAAGAAGTAAGGCTGAAGCAGGCTGATATAATACGAATATAATCAATGAAGATTTATTTTATCAAAAAGCCCTGTCCTACTTGTCAAACAAGCATTGGACTTGGACTGTTTTCTGACAGGGGAAACATTATCCGTTGTCCAAAATGTGGGGAATTGTTAATGGATGATCCCAAAAACAATTATATTCTCCTCCTCCTAATTGTTTCAGGAGTGATCCTCAGCATGGTTTTCAGTCATGTTTTGGGAACAAGCGCCTTAAGGGATATCCTGATTCTATTTGGTATTTCTGCTCTCTTTTTGTTCTTCATCCACCTGAAAGTTGTTAAGAAAGATCTGGTTATCAAGAACAAGCAAACGAATGAGATTTCCTACATCGACCAGGTCGATTGGGAAGAAATCGTGAAAAATGCAAATGGGAGAGATGTTAATTTTGAAATAATCGAAAAACTATAACAATCCAATTATAGCATTAGCTGACGGGGTGACTCAGAGTCACCCCGTCAGCTAATGCCAACAAGCAGGACTCAAGTAGCTCATAAAAGACTATTTTTATGTAAAGAGTAATTGTTGATATTAATTATACCGGTAATAATTTTTGTGCATTTGCCCCGATTTTACCCGGTTGAGTAAGCACAGGATCTTCCATGACAGAAATGAAGAAGAATATCCAGGAAGCCATTGAAGGGCACGTTGAGACCAGTATTGAGTTCAACGATCCGATTCCTGAAATTTTAAAGGTGAATATGAATTGGTATTCAGATTAACAACAGAGGCCTTACTGATTGTCTACAGCGATGTATTTACCAAGTCTGCCCTATCGCGTATTACCGGGATCAACCAGCGTCAACTTTGGCACTATGCTTCCGGGATGCGCAAACCCCGACCCGCTCAACGTAAAAGAATTGAAGAAGTGTTACAAAAATTAGGGGCAGAGTTACTGAGGATTGGGATTTAAAACCACAATTATCTTTACAATGCTACCCTGAAAAGTAGATCTGACGAAGTGACATGGAGCCACCCCGTCAGTTTGTTGCATATCATCCTATTCTGGCAAAGGCAATTGAAAATTCCCTGCAACAATCCCCTTAACGGTGATATCTTCATCAAGGTTTTCCCAACGCAGCGCATACCCGTTTAACCGAACGGAAACCTCTTTCAATTGTTCATCTGTTGCCGAAGACAGAATTTTAAATCTGTCGGCAGGAAAACTGATATTTCTACCGTCCGTAAGTTCAATGACAATGGTTCTCCCTGTGCTCCAGGCATTTTGAGCAATGGGCTCTGCTATAAGAAGGTTATCAACGTACATGATATTCTTGAAATTTAGCGTACAAAAACAAATTGTTCTCAAAAACCAATTTTTCGATGTTTTTGACAACTTTGGGGGATAAATTTTGATTCCCTGCCAATTTTACAGGATTCAGCCAAAACTTGCACTCCCCATTAGGTGTCTCAACATGAATGTGTGGCGGCTCATTGTACTCATCCGAGTAAAAATGAAAACGGTATGACCCAATGCGCAAAACAGTAGGCATTTCGTAATTGTCAAATTTTTCGTTAAAATACAAAAATATCAAATTAAGTAATGAAATACTTTTTGTGCAACGTAAAAGAATTAAAGAAGGGTTACATAAATTAGGAGCAGAGTTACTCAGGAATGGGATTTAAAACCACAATTATCTTTACAATGCTGCCTTCAAAGCAGAACTGACTAGCTGACTCGGAGTCACCCAGTCAGTGGATTTTGTGGTTATTTGTATGGGCACTAATTGCAAATCAGAGCCAGCAGGGGGTCTCTTTTAGATTGATTATTGGTTTTTCTACAAACTAAATAGAATAAAAAGCCCAATAATTATCTACTTCTTATCCATCATAATCATTATTACATCCTCTCCAACAACTGCTTGTGTCAATACAAGAAGTGCATCGGTTGAAGTGTCAAATTTACATTTTGATGTCTTTATTTTCTGTATGATTAATGAGTTTGGTAACTTTTTTTGGGACAGTGTTATAATGTCAGAATTTGACAACCTAGCAGCTTGGTCAGCTTGAACTGCTTTTCAGGAGAATAATCAAAAGTTTTAGCAGTAAATATTTTACCAGTAGTAAGATCAACTGCTTGAACAGATCCCTTTAAAAAAAACGTGTACGAGTAATATATTTGGGAACATCATACCTTGTCATATCACTTCTAAAACTTGGTACTTTTTCAACTAAATGATCGACTTGATTAGCACATCTTTGTATCTTAATAAATATGAGTGCTGAAGGCCCTAATATCTTGCCCATTGTTGATGCACTTGATTGATCAATGTATCCACCAAATGTAAAATTATGTTCTGAAAGGATCGTATTTAGATTTTCACGATCAACAACCTCTATATTATTTGCAACAAAATCACTTTTAATTGCATCAATGATTTGATCTTCAAAACGGTTAAAAATTATTTTTTAATCCCTGACGGGATTGCTTTTTTAATTTCGACCTTTTCAATTATTTTCATCTGACATTTCTTAATGCGGACAGATTGCCTTAAGTTTGTGAAAAGAGGCAAAATGGTCATCAAGGAACAAAATAGAATCAGGACTACCTATTACAACGAAGCAATCCGTTACATGGAGCATGCCAAGGAAACCCTTAAGAAGGCTGGCAAGGAAGATCGTTTCTATGTAGATGAGAAATATGTCAAGACTGCTTGCGGCACTGCCTACAATGGTGTCCTGAAAGCATTGGACGGATATTTGCTCCTGAAAGGAATCGAAATGAAAAAAGGGAGAAAAGATATAGAATACTACGAGGATGCAATTGC
>CAZGSQ010000047.1:0-25109 GCA_964528535.1 uncultured Tangfeifania sp.
ATCGGCACGAGTTATGTCACGGTTCATGGCGCCCGGGTCGGGATATTTGCCGTAGACCATCATTTTGCAAATCCCATCGAGGTAATAGTCTGTTAACTGATGGAGTGCTGGAGCCGAAAACTGGTACTTTGTCCCTGCCGTAAAAGCAGCCCATTCGGCAAACGCATCCGCATAACCAGTGCCATAGGACAAGGTGTTGTTGACGTTGTCGACCCTGTGGTGGAAACTGTAATCGTATTGCATGCCACGTCCTGTTGAGAATTTTATCTCCCCCTCGATTACCCTGATTACTTCGTTGAATTGCGCCTCATCGTGGTTAAACAGACAGGTCTTGGCCAAAATTCCTGCAATCTTTATCCTGTCGCCGCTTGGTCGGGCACCCGTTGCAAGGAGGTAGGCTCGTCCCACGATGGGAAGAGTTTTGGCAATTTGATCCTTGGTGAGGTCGGTATCCATGATCAAAAGCATGCCAGCAAGTGCTCCGGGTGTACCGATCTGGTTCCACCACCAGTTTTCGCAGATGAAATTGTTGGCAAGCCAGTAATCGAGAGCTGTATAGATGGTTTTCTTTAGATTGGGATCACCTTTTAACTTGGTCCCCTTTTTCTTGTAGGCTCTGCTCATTTCGACCAGGTTGTCCAGATGGATGCGGTGCTGAAAACCTGTGTTGGAGACATCCTTGTAATTGATGCCTGGCCAGGTTCCATCCGGACGGATCGTTGCCATCATCTCCTTTACATGCGGTACTTCTACCTTTTGAAGCAGTAGTTCGGCCGTTACCTTTTTTCTTAGAATTTCAAGATCGGGATTTGTAGCGGCGAGAGATAGCTCTGTGGCTAAGAATCCGGCAACCACTGCAACGAAAAAGATCAAATACTTCATTCCTATTTTTTTTGGTAAATGCTGCAATTTTGAAGGTGTGTTAAAATTGTGTTCACTGCATGATGATCAGTTCTTCTGAGCCAATCCTCTCATTTGATTTTAGATCCATTCCGTTTCCGGCAAAGAGGTTGAAAGCGCTTTTGATCTCTCTTCCGGCATAAGTGCTCATCCCAAACCCCTGGTTGTAGTGGATCAGGTTATTTTCTATGTCGACATGATCCGACCCCTTGTACAAGTATTGAATCATGATCCCGTTGAAGTCGTTGGATTCGATCAGGTTGGCCGTGATGCTGATTTTACTGCTTTCTGTTACCAGGATTCCGTGCCAACCGTTTCTTGCAGATTCACAATTGTGGATGAGTGCACTGTCGCAGCTGTTCAAGGCAATACCACATCCGAACGGCGAGGTGTCGAAACGGCTATTTTGAATTGTAATTTCCTTGCAATGTGATAAATACAGGTTGTGAAGTTCTCTTGGTCCGGGCGGAACGCTGGCCCCATTTTCATTGAGATCACAACAGTTCAAGGTTACATTCTCAGCGCCTGTGATAAAAATTCCATCATACGTGCAATTTCTGACTGTCAAATTCCGAAAATTGATATTTTTCATTGCTCCTTCTTGTTTGCCCAGAAACATGATGCCTCCCCGGTTGTAATTTCCCCGGTAGGAGCGCTTGCTGTTGGGATCGCTTCCCGGGTCAGGATCGGGGGCACCCTCCAATACAAGATCACAAATCGTCACATCATGCAGATCGTCAGATGCGTTCACGATCGCATCACGCAAACCTGAAGCGGGGTCGAGTATCAATACCGTAACCAGGCCCTCGCCCGACAAGGTCACCCCCGATGGGATTTTCAATGTTTCGGGAAGTTTGTGCAGCCCGGCAGTGGCAATGATCCATCCGTTTTTTCCGGCTACCTGATCGAGGGCCGCCTGGATGGATTGCCCCGGCTGGACCCGGATGGCATGGGCATCAGGTTGGCGAACGGCTTTCTCCATGGCTCCTGCCGGATAACCGATCAGTGAAGGCTGAGGAACATTTTTTTTGGTGACGACTTTCCCGGTAGGGGCCCTGAAAGCCGTGAGCACACTCCTGCTTGCTTTGTAGCGCACAGAGTCTGCCGCAATTTTGGTGAAGGGAAGGTCGATCCCCTGGGCAGCGTAGTGCCTGTAAACATATTCGTAATCGTCGCGAAGATCCTTTGCCCTGTCAGAAATTTTCCCGTAACACTGGGGCGTCTTGCCCAAAAGGTATTGGGCAGTATATTCATAACCGAGTGCCAGGCGGTTGTTTGCGATCGAAAACAGGTCAACACCCTGTGTGAATGCAACTTTTGCGGCTCCTGCAAACTCCCCCAATCCCAGTTGAACGTGTGCTTGGTCGCGCATCGATTCCTGGCATTGCCCACTGGGATAAATGTATTTGAAGAGGCTGCCATTGACGGGTGCATGGTAAAAATGGTTGAGGGCATTCTCAAACATTTCCCAGTTATCTGTAAAAATGGCCATCGCCAGAATGGTGTGGACAATGGCCCCATCCCAGTTCCCATTGGCTTGCGGATAATAGAAACGGATGAGCGGATAATAGACTGTCATCAAAAGCCGTGTAAATCTATCAATATCCTTTTTTTGCCAGCCGGAATCTGCAAACCGCAGGATCTCTGCTGCATTGCAAAGGATGTGCCCGGTCCAGCCGGCAAGCAATTTGGCATCGTTGTAGTCGAAGTCCCAACAAACCGGCGACCAGGCATTGATAATTTCGATGGACTTCGAATAATAGGCTTTATCGTCTGTCAGATAGCCCATTAAGGCACAATTGTAGGCCATGTTGGATCCTTTCGAAAGGTCGTCACCTCCAATATTTGGTTTTCCATAAGGGCCCCTGAGGACATGGGTGAAAGGCTTGACTGCAAACTGCAGGTCAGTTGTGGTTTTCAGCCTTTCGAAGGCATCTTTCCAGGGTTGTTGGCCTGCCAACACCTGTTTTTTCATGAAGGCAAGGTCGGCGGCACTTTGGTCTATGCCCGGATGGATAAATTTTTGTGCTGAAGCAGATTCTGTGGACCAGATTAATCCTGATGATATCAACCAAAAGGCGATTCCAATTATTGAACTCTTATTCATTCTCATTCATTTCGCACTCGTTTAGCAGCATGTATGATGGTCAATAGAATTAAGTTTTTATCTGTCCCACCTGTGCAGAACCTAAGGCATGGAATTCATGCCGGATTTTAAAGGTCAAAAGCCAATAGCTAAAAGCTAACGGCTATTGCCAAAAGGAAGAGCCATTGATTCGGATTTCTCCTGTCAACGGCTCTTCTTTTCAAAGGGTTACTTCATTTGATACCGCTTGATGCTGATCGTCATGCTGGGAGCGGTGTTGTTAACTACATTGATGTAGATGTAGGCCCTGTATTTGCCATCGGCTGTCTCTATCCAGGTGCCTGCCTGCGCCTTCAGGTTGATCACGAAATTCGGAGCATTGGTAAAATCAACTGCCTTAAAGTCTGCATCATCGATGTAGATGCCATATTGAAGTCGGGCAAGGTTGAAGTCATTCAAGGCCCAGGTCTTGGACATCTTGGTGCTGTTGGTCAGACCCGATGGCAGGGTAACTCCCGGCAGGTATTCCGTGGCTGTGGGAGAAACCAGTGCATGCGTGAAGGTAATCCCCGCAATGTTGCGGTACAAGTAGACCAGGTCGATCTTGGATGCATTGGCCGGAGCGGTTGTTGCGTCGTACAGGGCCATGTCTGCTATAGAGAGGTACATCGCCTTGTTGTCGCTGGCAACAAGATCAAGTTTCATGTCCATCTTTACGATGGAATATGGTCCCATTTGATAGGATACTGTCTGTCCATTGCTGGCTGTTGCAGAGAAAGTAAAAGAGACCGAACCACCTCTTGCCGCTTCAGGAACCGTATAAAAATACCGCAGCGTTGCGGCACAAGTATCCCTGGTAAATGCAACCATTGTTTTCATGTCGGTAGTTGCCGATGGAGATCCGACGGTAATGGGAACATCTACACCGCTTGAATTGGTGTAAAAGGATCTGTTTTCGAGATAAGTTCCTGTCGCACCTGCAATTGTGGCAACAACCTGTGAGGAGACAATTTTACCTTCCGAAGCCGGCATTGCCATGGCATAGGCGAATTCGATGTTGGAACCCACGATGTTCGGTCCAAGGGTTCTTTTGATGCAATCGTTGTTCAATCCCGTTTTACCAAGTGGCAGGGAATATTCTTTTTCCTGACAGGAGGTAAAGAATAGAACAACCAACAACACTGTGATTAAGCTTAAATATTTTCGTTTCATAGTCTGTTGTTTTATGGTTTTGGTTGAACTGTGATGTAGATGGTATAAGTCTTTTTCACCAGACGGTTACCGGAAATAACCGTGTATTTTTTGGGGTTGGCCAAATCGGAGAAATCAACTTTCCCGGTGATCTTCGGATCCAGCTTGGCATCCGTGACAAGCGAGAACTGAGGATATAGATTCTTCAGGTCGGTGCCGTACATCACAATGGTATTAATGGTCTGTGCAGTTGTATCAATCAAGGCTGCGGAAGTCCTTACGGTCTGAAAATCAGCACCAAGAAGTTCAAAATTACCTACATAGCATTGTCCCCTGGTGGTGATTAATAGCCCATCTTCATCAACGGGGAAATTTTTAGAGCATCTTACCCACGCAAACGTCATGAGGAAGAGTACCAGAATTGTTATCAAATATTTTTTCATTGTCTCTATTTTTTAAATTTATATTTTGCAGTACAGTTGGTTACAACCATGGTTTGTTTTGTGTCAGATTCGGATTCCGGTTGCGTTCGCTTGGCGGGATTCTGAATATGTAACATTGTTGATAGGCTAATTCAGAGGTATTTACAAAATATTGACTTTGGTTTGCGCCGTTGGTATCTATGCGCCAAACGCCAAGTCCGTAGGGAGGACACCATACTCTTTCGATGGCTCTCCAGCGGCGAAGGTCGAATCCACGTTGGCCTTCTGCCAGAAGTTCTACGATACGTTCCTGCTCGATGGCTGAGAAGAAGGTGGCTTTGTCGGCGGTTTTGGATGCTGCCAGTGCAGGTAGATTGCCACGTTTGCGGATCTTGTTTACCAGTGCAATGGCATCGGCTTGTGGTCCGTTCACCTCATTGGTGGCCTCGGCATACATCAGGTAAACGTCTGCAAGACGCATCACAGGCCAGCTGTAGTTGCCGTCGCTTCTGCCCTGACCGGCATAGTTGCGTAAAAATTTACGGAATACGTACCCGGAGTTGCAACCGTCTGTATTGTAGGTAATGTAAGAGACACCATTGATAACTACCGTGGATGCCCAAGATTTGTAGATGAAAGGACACATGCCGGTTGAAGCGAGCGAAACCAGCCCGATACTCATCTCATAATCCCACATGATGGAGGATTTCATCCGGTAATCGCGGTTGGCGTAGCTGGCAGGATTGACTGCAGAATTTAGCTTGGTTCTGGCGCCTGCAACGGTTGGATTGGTTGGTACCAAGGGTGCTGCGAAATCACCGGTGATTGTTGACTGGTACCGGTCGGCAATCTCGTACCTTGGAGATACCCAGCACTGCGAACCCTCGTGCGAACGACCGGAGAAATCGCGCATCAGCTCTTCCCCCTGGTTGGTACCGGTACCACCGTGTGTGAAAGCCATGATCAGTTCAGGATCAGCATTGGCAACCGGCATAAAGAGATAGAAGTAGTTTGGCAGCAGGTCTGCATTGCCCATGGTACCCCAATCACCAGGATCACCATTGCGGAAGAGTGCGAGGCCATAATTGTTGATAACCGCGTTAAAATCGGCAGCGGCAGCTTTGTAAGCATTGGCAGCAGCAGCTGCGTCTGGTTTGAAGGTATCTAGTTCCGGCCAGCCATTTTTGTTCCAACAGGCCCAGAAGAGTTGGAGTTTACCCCTGAAAGCGAGTGCAGCTGGTTTCGCAGCACGTCCTGCCACGGATGCCTTGGCAGGAAGCTTGTCGAAGGCATAGGTGAAATCGGCCAGGATGGAATCCTTGATCTGTGCGATGGGAATCCTCGAAAGGGTCGCAACGTCTGCATCGGCATAGGCAATTTTAGTGAAGTAAGGCACATCTCCCCACATCGAAATCAGTCTGAAATAGACCATTCCGCGAAGAAGACGAGCTTCTCCAATCACTGCCTCAAGTCCGGGAACTGAGGTGGCCTTGGCGGTTGGCAGCATCTTTTTTACATTTTCGATCACATAGTTGGTGCGGTTGACGCCGCCGAACAGGTAGCTGTACATCTTGTCAGAGCTACTTCCATAACCATTGGGATTGTAGTTGCCGCCATTGTAGGCATCTCCCAAACGAAGGTTGCCACTGGTTGTACTTGTCCCGCGAACCCGAACATATTCTGACTGTCCATCGAAGTAGTAATCCCTGTCAAACAAGGGTCTGACTGCTGAATAGGCACCCATGAGGGCCGTAGTGGCATCAGCTTCTGTATTCCAAAAAGCTGAAGAAGGCAAATCCACTGTTGGTGTTTGCTCAAGCAGATTCTTCGTACACGAGGTCGTGTAAAACGCCAATCCTGCGAACAGGGAGATGGCTACTATTTTGAAGTTTAATCTTTTCATGTTGTAAATAATTTCAGCTTGTTAAAAACCAAGGTTAACACCTATGGAGAACGATTTATTCAAAGGATACATGTCACTTGCATTTCCCATGCGTTCAGGATCCAGTCCCCTGAATTTTGTCAATGTGGCAAGGTTTTCTCCTGATGCATAGATACGCAGGTTGTCAATGGTCAACTTTGTAAGCCATTTCTTGGGTAAATTGTAACCAAGTTGAATGTTCTTGACCCTCAGGTAGGACAGGTTGTCAAGCCAGAAGGAGGTCGTGGTAACGTTGTTTCCGGGACCGGCCAAACGAGGCCAGATACCATCCGGATTGGAGACAGACCATGGGTTTTCCCACTGCGTCCAGCTGGAGGCATAGCGTGTCTGAGGGATGTTGGTCGTGTTGAAACTATTCAGCCAATAGTCTTTGCGACCGGCCGAACCTTGCAACAGGATGTTGAAGTCGAACCCTTTCCAGGAACAACTTGTATTCATCCCGAAGTGGGTGGTAGGCCTGTCTCGCTGAATGTTAGGATGAGCGACCTGGTCGTTTCCATCGATCCTTCCGTCACCGTTGACATCCTTCAGCAGGAGGTCACCAGGCGAGGCACCTTGAGGTGTTGCATTGTAGACATCCTGCCAGGTCTTGGCGATGCCTTTGTCCTCGTATCCATACACAAAGTGGTAAGGCATGTTCAGGAAGGTATAGCCTCTGTCGAGGAATCCACTCCATGTTTCCAGACTCGTTGCATTGTAGGAGGCATTCAGATTGACCACATAATTGAATTTTCCGATGTTGTCTTTCCAGGTGAAATTGCCCTCAATACCACGGTTGCGCAGGTTTCCAATGTTTACCCTGGGAGCAGTATAAGCCCCTGTCAGGAGGTTCGACATCGAAGAGGGCTGGTTCATTCCGGAAGTTAACCTGTCGTAATAGTCTATTTCTGTTGTCAAATGATTTTTGAAGAATCCCAAATCAAAACCCAGGTTGAAGACCGATGTGGTCTCCCAGGAAAGATTTTCATTGGTCATTTTCTGTGCGACAAAGCCATTGACGATGGTACCACCTGTCATATAGGCACTTGCGCCCAAGGTAGGCTGTTGTTCGTAACGTCCTACTCCGCTGTTGTTTCCCAGACTTCCATAGGAAACACGCAGTTTTCCGCTGCTAAGCCACTTCTCAGTGAACCGTTTCAGGAAGTTCTCCTGTGTAAAACGCCATCCCAGGGCTGCCGAAGGGAAAAATCCGAATTGGTGACCCGGCAGGAATTTGGAAGAACCGTCGTAGCGGAAGTTTGCCTCAAACAAATATTTGTCGTAAGCCGAATAGTTGACCCTTCCGATGAAGGAACGAAGGCCTTCGGTATTGGAGTTACCTCCCGTAGATTGAATGGTGGTGAGGGCCGCATCTACTTCATGAAGTGATGGATAGAGGCGGTCGTTTCTTTGTGAATATTGATACCTGTCGTACCAGTACTCTTCACTGTAGACAAGCATGGCGTTCAGGTCGTGGTTTTTTGTGATTGCCTTGTGAAAATTCAGACTTCCATTTAATTGTGTCTTGTACCCGGTGTTGGTCGCATTGCTGACACCTGCATTGGCGCCAACATAGACCCTCGAACCGAAAGCATTGTTCTGAAAATTGTAGGCCTGATTAGGTGTAGCAGCCGCCCATTGAAATTGATTGTAATAGTTGAGCTGGTAGTCAATCCGTGCAGTCAAACCTTTGATTGGAAGCCATTCGCCGTAGATGCTGGTGTTTGCTTCCTGCCTGTTCTGGTAATTGAGGTTGTTGATGTAGTTGGTATAGGGATTGTATGCCTGAGGATCTTCTGCATATGCCATGACACCGCCGTAATAGCCAGTAGCAGGATCATAGGGAGTAATTCCCGAAATGGCGTATTGCATGTCGTAACCGGCAGTGTTTGTAGAAGCCGGATCCGTGAATCCTTCGGCATAATAATAGGTAAATTTCGACCAGTTGCCGGCGAATTTAACCCCAACATTGACATTGTTTTTTACTTTGTAGTCGTAGTTGAACCGGGCGTTGTAACGGGTATTGTCGTTGTTGATCTGCAAACCCTTCTGATCCATGATGCCAACAGAGATGAAGAAGTTTGACTTGTCATTGCTCCCCGAGGCAGAAAGGTTGTAATTTTTTACAGATCCTGTACGCATGATGATGCTCCACCAGTCGGTACTCGGATATTGAAGTGGATTGATCATGCCAAGCGCCAGCCACTGGTCGATCGTACCATCCTTGTAAATATAGTTGGAACGCAGCGTTCCCACTGCTGCAGCACGCTGCTCAAGGGTCAGTGCACGTGGATAATCGGCCATGAAATCATAGGCTTTGGTTGGATATTCGGCAGCGTAGGAGCTGGAGAAATTGATGGTCGTCTTACCGGAGCCTTTTCCTGATTTGGTGGTGATGAGAATTACGCCGTTGGCGGCACGCGAGCCATAAACAGCGGAGGAGGCGGCATCCTTCAGCACCGAAATACTCTCTACATCGTTCATGTTGATCCTGTTGATGTCTACATCAGGCATTCCGTCGACAACCACCAGCGGAGAAGAGGAGTTCACTGTTCCCAATCCGCGAATGATCATACTTGCCTTGTCGTTACCTGCCATCCCTGAAGATTGGGTCACTGCGAGTCCTGGTACCAACCCCGACATCCCAGAGGATAAGTTGGTCAGTGCACGGTTTGTCAGCTTCTCATCAATCTTCACGGCTGCGACAGCTCCAGTCAGGTTCACTTTCTTCTGGGTACCAAAACCAACAACTACAACTTCTTCAACATCAACAGTTTCAGAAGCCATAACTATTTTTAAAGTGGTAGCCGAACCGAGAGTAACATCCTGCGACTTCAATCCGATAAAGGAGAAAGTCAGGATCTTGGAGCCGGTAGGCACCGATATGGTAAATTTACCGTCCATATCCGTTATGGTTCCGATCGTCTGTCCTTTCACGACTACAGAAACGCCAGGGATAGAGGATCCATCCGCTTCTGAGACCTTTCCGGTATACACCGTATTCTGCGCTACAACAGAAAGTCCCGCAAGCAGCCAGGGTATTAAAACCATTAGTAATCTGATAAAAACCCGATTTTTTTTCATAGTTTAAAATTTAATAAAACATAATACTTCTATTTTTTTTGTTGTTTGTATTTGTGTTGTCGCAAGAGCGCTTCCAGGTAATAGTAGTCTGCATAATTAATGGGTACATCCACCTCAGAGTGTTGTGGAAAGGAGCCAGTGGAGTGTCCGAGGAGGAATCCTTTGTTTTGACCTGAAACTGAAAGGTAATTCTTTTTCAGGCTTACCAGGATGTAATCTGCTGATTGAATGTAAGATGTCTTTTTATCCGGTAAAAATTGAGCCAATTCATAGAGAGCGGAAGCTGTTACTGCGGCAGCAGATGCATCGCGTGGTCTGAGTGGTAAAGCCGGGGCATCAAAATCCCAATATGGAATCATGTCTGATGGAAGGTTCGGGTGTCTGAGAATGAATTCGGCGATTTTTTCAGCCTGGTAAAGGAAACTGACGATACCGGTTTCGCGGTAGCACATCGTATAGCCATACAATCCCCAGGCTTGGCCCCTGGCCCAGGCCGAGCCATCCGAATAGCCCTGGTGCGTGGTTTTTTTGATAACATTTCCTGTAATGCTATCATAGTCAACTACATGGAAAGAGCTGTTGTCGGCCCGAAAATGATTGATCATCGTTGTCGTCGCATGTTTTACGGCAATGTTGTAATATTGCTGGTCGCCGGTTTGTTTGGAGGCCCAGAACAGAAGCTCAAGGTTCATCATGTTGTCTATGATGACAGGGAATTCCCACTTGTCTTTGCTGTGGTCCCACGACCTCAAAGCGCCAATCTTCTCGTTGAAACGTTTGGTTAGTGTTTTGGCCGATTGAATCAAAATGTCGCGGTAGGCAGAATCTCTTGTTACTGCATAACCTTGCCCATAGCTGCACATCATTTTAAAGCCCATGTCGTGCGTTTTGCCATTGAATTTTTCGACCTCCAATGGCGTGGTAAACTCAACAGCCAATCGTTGCAGCTCTTTGTCGCCTGTTAATTGAGATCCGAGCCAAAGTGACCCGGGAAAAAACCCACTGCACCAATCTTTGGAAGCGATCAGGTTGATGGTCCCATCGCTGTTCAAACTGCGGATGGTCACTACATCTTTGCGGTTTGCCTGGTTCTTTGCCTCTTTGTAATTGGATGCCAATAGCTTAAGTTGGTTTTTGATTAAGTCGGCAGGAATGGAATTGTCGTTAATTCCCGAATAGCAGGCAGAAAATAACACCATCAAAAAGGCTGTGACACATGCCATCTTCTTAGTGTTCATCATTTTTTTAAAATTTGGTTTTAGTTGGAGGTTAATTTTCTAAAAAGCATGTTAAAATTAGTAGCAGAGGCGGTGGAGCCACTACCAATTATGTTGCAGTTTTTATCAATATTGTGCCAAACGGTGACACATGTTTCATATTTGACACATGCTTTAAAAAATGGTATTTTCGCCTTTGAAAAAAAATCGAATGATTATCTTAGCCCTGTGAAAAGAGCCTCCAGCATTAGAAACCTTCTGATCATTTTCCTGGTTATTTTGTCTCCCGGGAAGGAGTCGAAAGCCGATGATTTTAAGATTGGGAAGATATCCCCGGAAGGAGGGTTTACTTTTGATGCCATTACCTCGATAAGTGAAGACAAATTTGGATTCATCTGGTTCGGATGCAACAGTGGCTTATACAGGTACAATTCGGTAGAGACAATCAAGTTTATCAATTCTCCGGAAGATAAGACTTCCATCCCGGGAAATTCGATCCGGTCACTTTATCTCGATCTGAAAGGAGACCTATTCATTGCCACCAACAACGGAATCTCTGCCTTCAACTATCCAACAGAATCCTTTCGACGCTATTCCTTTCACGATCAGGCTGGAAACCCCGGTGCAACCAACGTCTCACAAATCCTTCAGACTACCGACAGTAGCTATTGGGTGGTAGATTATGCGGGATTTGCCAAG
This sequence comes from uncultured Tangfeifania sp., assembly GCA_964528535.1. GTDB lineage: Bacteria > Bacteroidota > Bacteroidia > Bacteroidales > Prolixibacteraceae > CAINVV01. Next base: position 11,521 of record CAZGSQ010000047.1, read on the forward strand.
ATTGACTTACAAACCAATTTGGTTAGCTATCTGGCCATGCCGGATAAGCAAAAAAATGATGTGATCAGGTTTGCTGCAAAGACCAAAAATGAGCCACGAATTTGGTTGGGTGGTCAAAATGGTGGAGTTTATTATTGTGATCCACCCTACATGAAGATTGATTTTTTCGCCCGGGAGCGATCTGAAACGGTCTTTGCTATCTTGCCGGAAAAAGAGCATGTATGGGTAGGTTACGATTGGGGAGGAGCTGACCTATTTTCGGTTGGTGGAGTCTTGACAGAACACTATAGCGATAATATTCAGGGTGTTAATAGAATACCAAGTTCGCGGGTGAGGACCATTATGCGCTACAAAAATGAGATATGGATAGGTACTTTTAAAGGATTGGTCAGGTTGAAAAATGATGGCATGGAGGTCATTGAAAAGGAAAAATATGCAGGCTTGCAGAACAATAGTATTTACCAACTCTACCAGGATTCAAAAAACGGAATTTGGATAGGTACATGGTCGGGCGGACTGAGTTACGTCAACGAATGGTCGAACAGTTTTGAACATTACAAACGCGAATCCTATAACAATTCTTTGAGCGATAATGTTATATGTGATTTTGAAGAGACGAACGACGGACAAATCATTGCCGCCACCGAGGAGGGTCACCTCAACTATCTGTATTTCAACAGTCATAATTTTACCCTCGCGAGAATTCAAGGGCCCTCAGGGATGGTCAACCATATCAAATCGCTTTGCACCGACAAGAGGGGTACCTTGTGGATTGGGACCTTCGCTTCCGGATTGTTCTATCAGCTGCAGGGTTCCAGGGAATACAGACATTTTGACTTGATAGATGATGTAAAAGAGCAATTTTACGACATCGCTTCCTGCAAGGAGGGTGTCTGGTTTGGCTCCTCCGTGCGGGGACTGTTTTATTATGATTACCAGAGCAGACAAGTGAAACGGTACGAGCTCAAAAATTCTGATTCTGAATCACTCTCTTCAAATGGCGTGCGGTCGTTACTTTGTGATTCGAAGGGAAATCTTTGGGTAGGAACCAATGCGGGTCTTAACCTTAAATACAAGAATTCAGAAAAATTCAAGAGGTATTTTTACAACCAGGACAAAAACAACCGAATCAGCAGCAATGTGATCTATTCGCTGCTGGAGGATTCGAAACAGAACATTTGGATTGGTACGGCAGGGGGTGGAGTCAATATTTATGTGCCATCTACCGGAACTTTTACCCAACTCTCGAAAAAGGATGGGCTTCCGGGTAACGATGTTTATGGAATTCTGGAAGATAATTCGGGAGACGTCTGGATGAGCACTGAGAATGGAATCGCTGCCTATTCTCCTTCGAAGCAACAATTTAGAAACTTTGATTACACAGATGGCCTGCAAGGAAATCAGTTCAATCCGGGAGCTGCATTCAAAGCCAAAAATGGAGAGCTGTTTTTTGGCGGTGCCAACGGTTTTACGAGGTTTGATCCCGGAAAAATGAAAGAAAATCCTGTTGTACCAAATACTTACATTACCGGATTGGAGATTAACAATCAGGTAGTTAATCATGTAGTTGATCCGAATTTAATCACCCAATCGCTTCTGACATTGGACAATCTGGAGTTGAAATACAACCAAAATTCGCTTCGATTCGAGTTTGTAGCGAACAATTTTCTGCTCCCCCAAAAAAATAGATTCAAGTACCGACTCTTGGGATACAGTCCTGATTGGATTGAGATTCAGAACGAAAACAGGGCGAATTTTACCAAAATTCCTCCAGGTGACTACTTTTTTGAGGTGATGGCTGCCAACAACGATGGCAAATGGAACGAAAAGCCTACGCGACTTCACATCACCATCCATTCGCCTTTCTGGAGTTCAGTTTACGCTTTTTTAGTCTATTTCCTGTTCTTGTTGGCCGTCCTATATTTTGTTTTGAGACTCTTTAGGATCAGAAATCGCCTTAATAATTCAATTCTTCACGAGCGGATTCAACGCGAAAATGAAGAGAAATTGCACCAGTTGAAGTTGCAATTTTTCACCAATGTCTCGCATGAATTCAGGACTCCGCTAACGCTGATCCTATCTCCGCTTGCATTGCTGAAAAGAAAAATTGCTGGTCAAACAGAACCTCTCGAGCAGGTTACCATGATTGAAAACAATGCCAACAGGCTCTTGAGACTCGTCAACCAGATTTTAGACATTCGGAAAATTGAACTTGGGAAGGTCATTTTTCAGCCTCAGTCTTTCGATCTGGTCGCACTCAGCCAGGAAGTATTTCAATGTTTTTCCCTCCAGGAGAACGATCGCAGCATTAAGTTCACCTTCCAATCCGATTTTTCCTCTTTTTTTATTTCAATTGAACCGGATAAGATAGATAAGTTGATCTTTAACCTCTTGTCAAATGCAATGAAATATACCCGTGCAAATGGAGCCATTGATCTCACTTTGAAGCAATCAGACTGGATGCCCGAAAAGGCAGCAGAACCGTTTCACCACCTGGTTGGAGATCCTGTTTTAGGCAAATTTGTGACACTAATAGTCAAAAATGAGGGTCCTGGCATCGACCCAAACGATCTGGAGAATATCTTCGACAGATTTTACCAGGCACCAGGTCAGATTGCCGGAACAGGCATCGGGCTTCACCTTTGCTTTGAATACATCCTGCTGCACCGTGGAAATATCGAGGTCTTTACCGGTCCTGACATGGGGGCTACCTTTTATGTCAGGCTTCCCATTACCCAGAAAGAGATTGAAAGAGGTGTTCACGAAACGATTTCCCATACGGTGGTAGCCGAAGTGCAGGGCGTTAGAACCAGTCATTCTACGGTCGGTCATGCCAATCGCCAGCAGGAGATAAAAATCCTTGTCGTCGAGGATAACCATGAAATGCTGAGGTTTCTTAGGGACATTCTGTCGGAATTATACCTGGTTAAAACGGCAGCAGATGGAGTAGAAGCGCTAGGATTTGTCAGTGAGTTTTTACCTGACCTTGTCCTTACCGATGTAATGATGCCTGGGATGAACGGAAACGAATTCTGTCGGCGACTCAAAACAGATCTGAATACCAGCCATATTCCTGTTCTAATGCTTACTGCGCTCTCCTCGGTAGAGAGTCAACTGGAAGGGTTCGGGACCGGAGCGGATGATTATGTGGTCAAACCTTTTGATGACCGGATTTTGCTGCAGAGAATTAAAATTCTTCTGGATTCCAGGGTCAGGCTTCGTGAGAAATTCATGCAAGCTCCTGCCGAATGGAAGGAGGAGATGAAAAAGTTTCAGCCCGACAGGGAGTTGTTGGAAAAAGCAACTGTAATTATCGAGAATCATCTCGTCGATTTGAACTTTACCATTGACATTCTGGCCTCTGAACTCAATTTGAGCAGGAGTTCGCTTCATAGAAAATTGAGGGTCCTCACCAATCAGTCGGCAACTGAGTTTGTCAAGTTTGTGAGAATTAACAAGTCCATCCAACTCATTGGGCAGGGGCAGACAAATATCGATGAAATTTGCTTTAAGGTCGGATTTAATTCACATTCCTACTATTCGATGTGCTTTAAGAAACAACTTGGCGTAACCCCTTCTGAATACATCGGCAGGATCAAAAGAGGTGCGAAAGGAGCGAAATAGGTCAAGGCTCTTGTTGCGGACAAGCAGGTTGGTACAAGAACCCAAACATCCAAAGGGAAACTATATTGTCTGAACCTATTTCAATGGCCAATAATTTACCCCCTTTTTTGTAAAAAACATCGGCTAAATCGTAAAGACTGTTGTCTGAAAAGTACAGATTGTCCAGGCTTACATACAAAACATTGTTGTCGGGGGCATAATTTTGCTTGATGTATTGCAACACCAAAGTGGTTTTTCCCACACCTCTGCTTCCTTTGATGCCAATGACCCTGTTGGTCCAATCAATGTCATTGATAAAATCACGAACAATTTCGGTTTGAACAGCGGCATATTTTTCGTAGAATTTTTGTACCAGTTTTTCCATGACCTTATTTATGTGAATGCAAAGCATAGAAAAGGATACAATATATATATATCAATGTGTTGACATATGTTGCGTCTTTTTGTAAAATTTCGTCTCTCTGTTACTTTGGAGTATCTCTTTTTTGTCCTTTCTTTGCTGACTGACAGTGAAAGATACGATATAAACCTCTAAATTTGCTCAGCACCTTTTCTCCCGAACATATTTTCAAATTTTATTAAATATCTCTTATGAAGAACTTCAGCAAACAACTTTTTAATCTTAGAAACTTTGGAACTGCGGTGTTTCTAATCTTGATTATTGCTCCTTTTGTATCTAATTCCCAGACGGTTGGTCTCGACAATTGGTACAACCGTGAGACCAATGCCAAAACTGGTTTGCCGTTTCATTACTTGTGGACGGATACTGAAAACAGTGGTTATTCACAATGGGGAGATATTTTCAAGAAACAAGGGGCTTCGCTCACAACAATTGGTGAGGCAGCAGATGCAAAGAATCTGGCAAAGTTGGATGTTTACATCATCGTAGATCCAGATACGACTACTGAATCCAAGTCGCCAAACTATATTCAACCCACCGATATCAAGGCAATTAGGGGTTGGGTCGAAAAGGGAGGTGTCCTGATGCTGCTGGCCAATGATGCTCCCAATTGCGAATTTGCCCATCTGAACATGCTTTCTGAAGAGTTTGGCATCCATTTCAACCATGTAAGCCTGCATCCGGTACTTCTGAGACAATGGGACATGGGTGCTTTTACGGCTTTGCCCGATCATCCTATCTTCAAAGGAGTAGCCAAAATTTACATGAAAGAGATCTCCTCGTTTACCTTGAAGAGTCCGGCAAAACCAATTTTGACTGAGAAAGGCATCATTTTTATGACCGAAAGCAGGGTTGGTAAAGGGTTGGTCGTTGCTGTAGGAGATCCTTGGATTTACAATGAATACATCGACCATACCTATCTCCCGGCAGATTTTCAGAACCTCAAGGCTGCCGAAAATTTAACGGAATATTTGCTAAAGAATGCCAGAAAGGATAAATAAATTTTTTTAGTCAAAATTGAGAGGATCAGTTTGGCTTTATTGCTATAAATCGTAGCCAAATTGAGACAGAAATTATTTCTCCCTTTTACGTGATACAGTTGATTGTTTATCAGTCATTTGTGTGTACTTGACGGGGTGACTCAGAGTCACCCCGTCAAGTACACACAAATTCACAATTTTTGAGAGATGGTAAGGAATACTCGTCCATACCACCAATTTTTTATTTGCCCTTGCACCCACAGTTCTGAACGGTAAAAAAATTGTAATTTAGCCGTTTCTGTTTTAATTCCAGCAAAATGGCTGTTTGGGTATTGGCGCGAAATTTTGGCCGGCAATTTCACGGTAGGATATTTTTTCTTCCGGTGATCTTCGTTACAATACTTGTGAAACTGTCATTTGCCCCATTCAAAGCGGATGCTACGGACGTAGTCAACAACCTCAGTTTCGATTTCTATTCCCAAGAGCACGGGCTATCCAATAATCAGATTCATTGTGTGTTGCAAGACAGGAAGGGCTGGATGTGGATCGGGACTTCCCAAGGTGTCTGCAGGTTCGATGGCTACCGTTTTACAGTTTTTAAAAACGACCCGGAAGACACTACCAGTTTGAAAGGAAACCTGGTGAGAACCATCTTTGAAGACAGCAAGGGGCAAATATGGGTTGGTACCGAGAACGGTGGTCTCAATAAATTTAACCGTGAAAAGGAAAATTTTGCGCATCTTTTTTACAGCAAACAGCTGGGTTCACTGAAAGATGTTTCAGTTACAGCCATTCAGGAAGACAAATCCGGAAATTTGTGGATAGGCACCGAAACCACTTTGTACAAGATTGAGAACGAAAGCGTTTTAACAGTCATCAACCCTGCCAATCTGACGGATTTTACTGAATATTTCAGGGTATTGCGTATAGACCAATCAGGATTGATCTGGATAGGTACCAACGAGGGAACATTTGTTTACCATCCATTCTCCAATCTGGCAGAGCATGTCAAACTGCCGGGCTCATTGGAAAACGAAGAGATTTGGGAGATCGTTGCTGATGAGGACGGCACTGTTTGGATTGGAACGTATGCCAGTGGCCTATATGTTGTAAATGCCGCTTCAATGGTGGCCAGGCACTTGGTCATTGATCCTGAAAATGACAGGAGCAACACGGTGAGGGCCATTTCGAGGGCTCCAAGCGGAAAATATTGGATAGGCACACGGGGTGGCCTCTATTTCTATGACAAGTCGATTGGGGTGGTTGCCAAATATTACCATGATGACCGTGAACCGAAGAGCCTCGTCAATAATTCGGTCCTTTGTATCTCGAGGGATGCCAAGGGAAATGTGTGGATAGGTACGCGACAGGGCTTGAACCTGCTGATTGAGGAGCGAATCAATATACTGGGATATAAATCCATGCCAGGTGACAACCGCTACCTCAACAATGGCGAAATCTATACTTTTCTTGCCGACCAAAAAGGTGACATCTGGATGGGAACCGAAAATGGAGGTATCAATATACTGAATCGGAAAACAGGTCGTTTCAGCTATTTGTTGCCACAAAAAAATAATTCCAACTCTTTGTCCAGTAATTGTATAAAGGCGTTTCTGGAGGATGGAAATGACAATCTCTGGATCGGAACTTTTCTCGGAGGTCTCGATGTTTACAACACCAGGTCAGGTAAATTCAGCCATTTTAAAAATGATCCTTCCGATCCCAACAGTTTGTCAGACAACCGGGTGTGGGCACTGCTCCGCGATAGCAACAACGATATTTGGGTCGGAACTACAAAAGGTGTCGACAGATTCGATGCGGCCAAACGAAATTTCGTCCATTATCCAAATTTGACAAATGGTCAGCAAGTAAGCTGGATGGCTGAAGACCACGACCACTGCCTCTGGATTGGAACCGATGAGCTGATTATTTATGATCCTAAAAATCAAAAAATTACAAGACTCGAAGAGTCCACAAGGTCCATGCTGGAAGATTCTAAACACCGGGTTTGGATCTCGACCCTGTCCCACGGCATTGCTCTTTACGCCAAAGAAAAGGGAATCATCCGCTATTACAACGAAAAGAATGGTCTCGCCAACAACCAGGCGTTGGCCATACTTGAAGACAACGAGCATTTTTTGTGGATCAGTACAACCAATGGTCTTTCAAAGTTTGATCCTGAGAAGGAGAGGTTTCATAATTTTTCGACCAAGAACGGTTTCCAGAACGACCAGTTTACCTATGGTGCTGCATACAAACTTCCTTCGGGAGAACTGATGTTTGGCGGGATTTCGGGGTTCAATATTTTTGATCCGGCAAAGATAAAATCGGGCGAATATTTTGCACCCATTGTTTTTACAGACCTGAAGATATTGAACAAGAGTGTTCGTATTGGCCAGGATGCCGGCGACGTGCTCACCAAGTCAATCTCTGAGACTGAGAAGATTGTCTTGAAATACGAGCAGAATTCGGTCTCGCTCGAGTTCGCCTCCATCGATTTTGCCAACATCATGGGCATTCAATATTCCTATTTCATGGAGGGATTCGACGGCGACTGGACCGAGCCCTCCGACAAGCGTCTGGCTACCTACACCAACCTCAATCCGGGCACCTATACTTTTAGGGTTAAAACAGTTTCGATGGACAGGCAGGAGAGCAAGACAGGCCCGGCCCTGACCATCGAAGTGCTTCCTCCTGTTTGGCAGGCCTGGTGGTTCCGGCTCCTGGTATTTTTCTTCATCCTGGGCCTGGTTTACTGGTTGATTTCGTTTCTTCAAAACAGGGAAAAATTGAAGCACAATCTTGTATTCGAAAAGATCAAGGCAAAAAAGCTTCATGAGCTCGACATGATGAAACTTCGGTTTTATACCAACATTTCACATGAAATCAGGACGCCGTTGACGCTCATCCTTGGTCCGCTGGAAAAAATGCGAAACAACACCATTCCCCAGACTGAAATAAAAGGTCATCTGGAGGTGATGCACCGAAATGCCAACCAGCTGCATCAGCTGATCAACCAATTGCTCGATTTCAGGAAAATGGAATCGGGTAACCTGAAATTGGTGCTGAAACGGGGAGATCTTGTCTCATTCGTCTCCGGGATCGTTGGTTCTTTCGTTAAATTTGCCGAAGAGAAGGAGATTGAATTGAAATTCAACTCTTTGAAGAAGGAGATTGTAACCAATTTTGACGAAGACAAGATCGCCAAGATCATGAACAATCTTCTGTCGAATGCATTTAAGTTCACGTCCAAAGGAGGAAAGATAATCGTCAATATCTCACTGGTATTTGATGCCGAGGACCATGAAGTCTCGAATGATGCTTCAGACAAGCGGATGATCGAGATAACCGTAAAGGATACAGGGATTGGTATTTCCCAATCGAATCTGGAGAAAATCTTCAACAGGTTCTTTCAGGTTGAGCAAGAGGCCGTGCAAACCGGCACCGGCATTGGGCTGGCCCTTACCAAAGAGTTGGTTAAGTTGCACAATGGCAAGATCTTCGTCACCAGTAAGCAGGGGAAGAGTTCGAAATTCACGGTTCAGCTTCCTTTTGACGATGGAAAACATGCAGAAACTACAGATATTCAGAATTCCGAAGGGGTTGTCAGGGAGGTTTCAGCCACGCTGTCGGACGAGCACGCCAATGATATTCAGGTTGCCGGGCAGAAAATCATGCTCCTTGTCGATGACAATGCCGATGTGCGCTATTTTATCAAGTCTCATTTTTCATCGGGATACCAGGTGCTGGAAGCCAAAGATGGGGTGGAAGGGTGGAACATTGCCTTGAAGAGTATTCCAAGCATCATCATCAGTGACGTGATGATGCCGGATATGGATGGATTTGAATTCTGTCGTAAAATCAGGAAGGATGAACGTACCTCTCACATTCCCATCTTGCTGCTGACAGCTCTTGGATCCAGAGAACATGAGATTGAAGGATTGAGCCAGGGAGCCGACGATTACATCACCAAGCCATTCGATATTACCGTTCTGCAGACAAAGGTCGAAAACATCCTCTCTGTCAGGCAATCGCTCAAGCAAAAGTACTCGGGTGAGATGATGCTGCAACCCAGGAACATCCTCTTAAGTTCGCCGGATGAACGGTTCCTTCAGAAGGCCATCGACGTGGTCGAAAACAACATTTCCGATCCGGACCTCGACATCGACCGTTTTGCTGTCGAAATAGGTGTGAGCAGGATGCAGCTCTACCGCAAGCTTCATGCACTGACAGAGATGACTGTCAAGGAATTTGTTCGGAACATCAGGTTAAAAAGAGCTGCCCAACTGCTCGTGCAAAAAAAGATGAATGTTTCGGAGGTGGCCTATGCCGTTGGTTTTAAAGATTTGTCGCACTTCAGGAAATGTTTCAGGCAGGAGTTTGGCATGAGTGCATCTGCTTACATCGACAAGCATTCCCCAGTTCAGGATTAATTGAGAGGATACTTTTGGGAATCAATCTTTTTAATCCATACCCCAAATAAATCCTTGCCGGGCTGATTTTCCAAGAAATCTTCAGTTGTTGTTAAGTCGCATTAAAATAGACTTATACAGCTTTTGCATGGCAAGTCAAAAGTTGACCTACCCGTTTTTTGGTACAGATAACCCGCAGATGGTACGATTGACCCTCCATTTTGATATGGGAAAAGCGCCCTTGCGGAGTTTCCGGACCTACCTTTACAACCGCTAACCAGCAGAAAAAAATGGAAGAAACAAACAAGAGACTTCAAAGAGTTAATTGGATCATTGTTGGTATGACAGTTGTCTTAACTGTCCTACTGACATTGTTGATTTTTTCCATTTTGTAAGGTTGTTGGCCAGCTTACCAGAAAACTAAAAAAGGATGGTGATGAAAAAAAATGGGACATTCCTCCCTTTCTTGCTCCTGTTATTTTGCTCTTCTCTTGTTCATGCACAGGGGGTGAAGATGGAGGGTCTTGCCATGGCAAGTCGAATGGCTGATTCAGAAATGAAACAATTTCCCGACCCCTGGACAGTCGATTTTAACCCCAAACCGGTCTGGAATTATACCCAGGGATTGATTGCCCAATCAATGCTGCAGGTTTGGCGCGTAAGCAACAAGGAGGCCTTGTACAATTATGCAAAAAGGTATGCCGATCAAATGATCGATGCCAATGGCGGGATCATCGGGTACAAATTGGAGGATCAAAATATGGATTGCCTGAATTCGGGTAAATTTCTTTTTGAGCTTCTTGAACAAACCAAAGATGAACGGTACAGGAAGGCCATTGTGTTGTTGCGCAATCAATTGAAGACACAACCTCGAACCTTGGAAGGTGGATTTTGGCACAAACAAAGATATCCCAACCAGATGTGGCTCGATGGTTTGTACATGGGAGCCCCTTTCTATGCCCGGTATGCGCTTGTCTTTAAGGAGCCGCAGCTTTTTGATGATGTAGTCAATCAGTTTGTGACAGTCCATAAACACAGCTATGACGCAACAAAAGGTCTGAATTACCATGGATGGGATGAGAGTAAACAGCAGAAATGGGCCGATCCCAAAACCGGTTGCTCCCCAAATTTTTGGTCGAGGGCCGAAGGATGGTTTGCCATGGCACTGGTGGATGTGCTTGATTTTCTCCCTGCCGGCCACCCAGGAAGGCCAAAAATGTTGGAGATACTGAATCAGGTAGCTGAGGGGATAAAAAAATACCAGGATCCCGCGACGGGTCTTTGGTACCAAGTCACCGATCAGGGAAATCGCGAAGGAAATTACCTCGAAGCTACTGGATCTTCCATGTTTACGTATGCCTTGCTAAAAGCCGTTCGAAAGGGCTACATCAGTAAAGATTATCAGGCTGTTGCCACAAAAGCCTATGCTGGTATATTGAAGAATCTTATCCTTGCCAACAAAGATGGAACAATTAGCCTGACAAAATGTTGCTCTGTAGCGGGATTGGGTGGAAATCCCTACCGCGACGGATCTTACGAATACTATACCAAAGAACCTGTGCGCGACAACGATGCAAAAGGCGTTGGGCCATTTATCATGGCTTCGCTTGAAATCAATAGGATTAAATAAATGCAATACTCCAACTTAATAATTATCTATGATGAAAATGAAGCAAAGCTTTCTGAAGAAAGTATGTCTGTTGGCACTGATGGTCATCTTAGCGGGCGCTCAGCTGTACGCCCAAAGAGTTACCGGTAAGGTGGTTGATGAGACAAACTCGCCCATCCCGGGTGCTAATGTCGTTGTGAAAGGAACAACCAATGGTGTGATAACCAACAACGATGGTATCTATTCGATTGTTCCGGCAAATGTGCAGAAGGATGTCATCCAGGTCTCATTCATTGGTTATGAAACCAAAGAGGTGCAAATTAACGGGCAGTCTGTAATTAATGTAAAAATGGCCAACAGTACCCTGCAAATTGAAGAGGTTGTTGCCATTGGTTATGGTACAGTTAAAAAACGCGATGTAACTGGTTCTGTTGCTTCGGTTACAGGAAAACAACTTACTGCGATTCCAGTTGCCAACGTGGCACAAGCCCTGCAGGGACGTCTCGCCGGCGTGAATGTGATTTCTCAGGACGGCCGGCCGGATGCGACTATTTCTATTCGGGTGCGTGGAGGAGGATCCATCTCACAAAGCAACGACCCACTTATTTTGATCGATGGTGTCCCGGGCAACATCAGTGATGTCCCATCCGAGATGGTTGAAAGCATCGACGTGCTCAAGGATGCCTCCTCTACCGCGATTTTTGGTGCACGAGGTGCCAATGGGGTTATCCTTATTACAACCAAAAGAGGGAAATCCGGCGATGTTTCGGTGAGTTACAGTGGATATGGAAAATTCAATACCCCAACCGGATATCTCTCAACCTTAAATCCATACGATTACTTATCATTAAAATGGGGTCTTCTGGATGTTTATTTTGGTTCATCTTATACCACGCCATTCCAGAAGTTATGGGGAATTGGTGCTTATACCGGCAGCAACCCGGCAGGTATAGAAGCATACAAAAATGTGGATCAATATAACTTGCAAAAGGATGTCTATTTTAGTTCCTTCTCTCAGAACCACGACCTGACCATTTCGGGAGGAACGGATAAGACAAAAGTTATTTTGGGATTGGGCTACCTCGACGAAGATGGTATGAAATTGAACTCCTTTTCCAAAAGAACTGTGGCATCGTTCAAGTTGGATCAAAAAATGGGTAAAAACCTGGACTTTAATCTGGACGTGCAGTACACAGATAAAAGTTCGATGGGCAATGAAAGCACCACCAGTGGTTACGGTTCATCCCTTTCCGGTTCCTACCGTTTCCGTCCTATCGCTAAAAGCAATATCAAAGGGGACCTCTCTTTCCTGGGTGATGCTTCTATGGGCGAAGAGTTGTCTGTCATGGAAGATATGTACAATCCGGTAAACGTGATCAAAGACCGTCAAAACCTGTTAATGACTCAATCACTCCGCGCAACATCAGGGTTGAATTGGAAGATCATCAAAGGCTTAAACTATCACTCTGAATTGACCCTGGCCAGCAATTATACGCAAAATAAGATATGGAGAGGTCCAACACCTGCCAGCAGTAACGATGTAAACTACCTGAACAGTGATGGAACACTTCAATTTTCAGGCGATGCAGATTACAGAAAAAATGATGCAAAGTCTTTGCGATGGATAAACACCCTGGGTTATGAATTAAAACTGAAAGAGATTCACAGGCTCAATTTTTTGGTGGGTCAGGAAATAACCAATTCGGGTGGATCCAGCATGCGCATCTCCGGCCAAAAATATCCTGCCAATTTTACCATGGACAATGCTTTCGCCATGATCTCTCAATACGGTGCAAACCTGGTAGTCGCTTCGGGTGTAAGTACGCCAAATCGTCTTCAGTCTTATTTCGGCAGGGCAAATTATTCGCTTCTTGACAAGTACATGTTTGCCGCTACCTTCCGTGCCGATGGTTCTTCCAACTTCTCTCCGGAACATCGTTGGGGATACTTTCCTGCTGGTTCCGTTGCATGGCGCATTTCTCAGGAATCTTTCATGAAAAGCATTAAAAACCTAGATGATTTGAAACTTCGCCTTTCTTACGGTGAGGTAGGAAATGATGCCATTAGTGCCGACCAATGGTCGCAATTGTGGGCGGCTTCCAGTGATACCCGCTGGCAGTATGGCCTCAATAAAGTGCTTCAGCCTTCTTATGATTTGGCTACCGCTCAATTGGCCAACCGCGATTTAAAATGGGAAACCACCATAACCCGCAACATCGGTTTGGATTTTTCATTCTTTAACCATCGATTGTCAGGAACGGTCGATGCCTATAAGAATAGTACAAAAGACTTGTTGATGCTGACCGACATTCCGTCAATCAGCGGATTTACATCTAGCTACGCAAATATCGGACAAACCAGCAACAAAGGGCTGGAAATCTCCTTGACAGGAACGATCCTGAGGAACAAGGATTGGAGCCTAACTGCCAATGCAAATATCAACTTTAACAAGGGTAACATCGACAAACTCGCCGACGGGATGCAAAGTGCTTATGGAACTCAATTCCTGCAATCAGGGAAGATCGGAAGAGCGTCGTGTAGGGAAAGAGTGTTCAGAGCCGTGT
>CAZGSQ010000048.1:0-24552 GCA_964528535.1 uncultured Tangfeifania sp.
GTTGTGAAGTATATAATAGATGTTGGTGGTTATGAAGTAAGCGTTGTGAAGTATAAAATAGGCATTATGAGTTATGAAATGAGTGTTGGTGGCAAGGAAGTAATTGTTAGTTTTTATGAGTTATGAAGGGGGTGTGTAGGAATGTATGAATTGGTTATTCTTCCGCAAGTAACGCTTGTTTGATGCGTTGAAGTTCGGCATTTTTTTCGGGACCTACCTTGGGATATGACAATTTCATCGAATCCAGTGCCTGAAGGATGGCGGCTGCGACGACAGTTCGGGCATAATATTTGTGATCGGCCGGAACTACATACCAGGGTGACTTCTTGGTAGATGTTTTCCTGATAAGATCTTCGTAGGCCACCATGTATTCTTTCCAGAATTTTCGCTCAGCCAGGTCTGAGCTACTGAATTTCCAGTTTTTTTCGGCAATCTCAAGGCGCTCGAGAAAGCGCTTTTTTTGTTCTTTCTTCGACACATGGAGAAATATTTTGACCACAAGAATCCCGTTGTTGTTGAGGTAAGTCTCAAAATTCCTGATGTCGTTCAATCTCTCTTTCCAGATATTTCCTGTGATCAATTTTTCGGGTAATTTTTGCGCCTTCAGGATGGCGTTGTGCACCCTTACCACCAGGACCTCTTCATAATAGGAGCGGTTGAAAATACCTATTCTGCCGCGTTCGGGTAGGTGCTTCATGCAGCGCCAAAGGTAATCGTGGTCCAATTCTTCGGCATTCGGTGCCTTGAAAGCAGTGACATCGCATCCCTGCGGATTGATACCCGACATGACATGTTTGATGGCACCATCCTTGCCGGCAGCATCCATCGCCTGAAAAATTACCAGGAGCGACCACTTGTCCTGGGCATAAAGTTTGTCTTGCATTTCCGCAAGCACCTTGATGCCTGCCTGCAGGATCTCCTCATCCACCTGCTTGTCGTTTCTGCCCGGATCATTGTCAGGTTCATGGGGATAATCTTTCAACCTGAATTTCTTGTTGCCCGGTACGCGGTATATTTCTGACAATTTCCTGGCATGGGCCAATACCTTTTTACTGCTCAACGCTGCAATTTGATCCATTTTCTTGCTTCCCTTCTCATTTCCTGAAACTTGATCCTTTTTTGCTTCCATTGGATGGGATTTGTAAAATTAATGGTGGTGCCTTTTTTTGATGATTCCACCCGAGGCCTCCTTGATCGTATTGGCAATAACGAAGGCATTCGGATCGACATTGTAAACCAGGTTTTTCAGCTTCCGAAGTTCAAGTCTGGTGATGACTGTAAAGATGATATCGCAGTCGGTACTTACTTCAAATTTACCGGGCAAGAAACCTCTTTGACCCTTGTAAACTGTAATGCCTCGTCCAAGATCATTGACCAGCTGATATTTGATGAGTTCGCTCTTCCCGGAGATGATGGTCACCCCGGTATAAGCCTGGATTCCTTCCACCACATAATCGATGCAACGTGTTGCAGAAAAGTAGGTCAGAACCGAATAGAGTGCGGTCTCAATCCCAAACTTAAATGCTGCCACACTGAATATAAGAATATTGATTCCAAGTATAATTTCTGTTATCGTAAAAGAGGTTCGCTTCAATGTGTAAAGTGCAAGTACCTCTATTCCGTCCAGTGCGGCCCCTGAGCGCATAATCAATCCGATCCCGATGCCAAGAAAAACCCCTCCAAAAATCGAAATAAGCAGCTTGTCGTTGGTAACTGCCACATTGGGGAGCAGCGTAAGACAAATACCCAGGAGCACTACGCTGATCAAAGTTCTGAGAGCGAATCTGCTGCCCACAGAAAAATAACTGACCACGATGAAAGGCAGGTTCAGCAGGACGATCACCACAGCCAGATCGATTTGGTACAGATCGTGCACCAGCAAGGAGATCCCGGTGATTCCTCCATCAAAAAAATGGTTGGGAACAAGGAAGCCCTTCAAAGCGTATCCAGCAAAGACAACCCCAACCAACATCAGCATAACATCCCGGATGATTTCAATCGGAGTCACTTTTTTAGAGGATGAGATGGTTGATTCAAGTTTCGTTTTAAGTTGCAACAATTGCTTGTGCTTTTGCTCTTCTCTTTCCCGGATGGCTGTTTGTGTAAAAAATTTGTGCGTCGTAAGAAACTCCACCTGCCTGAGATCCCATTCAAGTTTTGTTTTTACCTGTCCAAACTTCTTAAATTCATGAAAAAGTTTCTCGGCATAGAAGGAATAATGTTCCGTACCCAGGTAATACAGATCTGCATCGCACAATATTTCTCCAAGATGATCGGATGGCTCGTGTGGGATTCTGGTTGCCAAAATCATTTTACAGACCCTTTCGGTCTGATCGGAAGAATAGCCATACTCCGGGAGATACTTTTGGGCAAGTTCGCACGAAAGTGCTTCGTGCCCGGTGTGGTGTTTCAAGTATCCAGCATCGTGAAACAAGGCTGCCGTTTTCAGCAGAATCATCTCCTCATCGTCGATGTTTTCGGCTGTAGCCAAATGCGTTGCAGCCTCAATAACACTTGAAGTATGCGCAGCATTGTGGTAGGTAAGATAGGCAGGCAGACCTGTCTCCAGCTTTTGTATCAGAAAAGAATGCAGTTCAGTGTATTGCATGGCCTCAGGAATTTTAGCAGCATCAATTTAAAACTTCATACAGCATCACCTCGTCCATCTTGTTTTTCAAGCAGGCTTGTCCAATGATCCGGCAGTTAAAGGATTGTTTTACCTTTTCATATCCGGCTTCCGAGATTACAATCTGTCCCACGCCGGCAGCTCGCTGCAAACGCTGGGCAGTATTCACTGTATCTCCTATCACCGTATAATCCAATCTTCTAAGACTCGCTGATCCTATGTTGCCTGAGATCATCTCTCCGCTGTTGATCCCAATCGACACCTTGGGAAGAAAATCTTTACTTCCTTCCAGAGCCTCGATTTTATTCCGGATGGCCAGGCAGGCATCAATGGCCCTGTCAAAATGAAAGGGGCCTTTGAAGACTGACATCACACAATCACCTATGAATTTATCCACGATCCCTTCCTGAGCTATGATCTCTGCAACCATAAGGTCAAAATAGCGGTTTAACATTTCGACCACCGTATCGGGAGATTCCTTTTCGCTGATGGAAGTAAAACTGCAAATATCTATAAATGCTACTGTTGCCTCAACTACCTCATTGGCCATGATGGAGCTTTCGAATTCCCTGCTGCCCATAAAATTAAGCACATTTTCATCCACATACATCCTCAGGATGTTGTTTTCCTTAATGGCTTTCAGCGTCTCACGGATCAGGCTCACATGTTGAATCGTCTTTTCCATGGTACACTCGAGATCCTCAAAATCGACAGGTTTCGTCACAAAATCGAAGGCGCCCCGGTTCATGGCCTTGCGTATGTTTTCCATGTCACCATAAGCAGAAACCATTACTGTCTTGACCAACGGATTGGTCTCATTGAGTTTTGTGAGCAATGTCAGACCATCCATTTCGGGCATGTTGATGTCACTAAGCACAATTTCAACATCCGGATACTCCTGCATCTTTCTCAAAGCATCGTTGCCGTTTACAGCAAAAACAAATTCGTAATGTTGTTCCCTTATTTTCTTGCGAAATTTCTGTCGGATGAGAATTTCTAAATCTGTTTCATCATCAACAATTAAGATTTTGATCATGTGACAATGGTTTTTAATTTCTCTTTGAGTGAATTAAAGTCCAAAGGCTTGGTTAAGAAGTCATCTGCCCCAAGCTGCATGGCTGTTCTGTAATTCTCACCATCCCCGTAGGCAGTGATCATCATCACAACCGGAGGTGGTTTCGCATATTTTTCCTTAATGTGTTTCAAAAGATCCAGGCCACTCATGCCGGGCATGTTGATGTCAGACAAGATGATGACTACTTCGTGTTCATTCTGTTGCAGGTAGGCCAGTGCCTCTTCTCCCGAAAAAGCAAAGACAAACTCGCTGAGTTTCTCTTTGATCTCTTTTCTGAAACGTTGTTCAAACAGCGTTTGAATATCTCTTTCGTCGTCAACTACTAATATTTTCATAGACCAAAGTTATATTTTTATTGGTAGAATTATCGTAAACTCGGCACCTTCTCCCTCCTTTGTTTCAACTTTCAACTCACCCCCATGACCTTTGGTAACAATTTCGTAGCTCATACTCAATCCCAGTCCGGTTCCTTCACCGGTTGGCTTGGTGGTAAAGAAGGGCTGGAAGATTTTGTCCAGGATTTGGATTGGAATACCATTGCCATTGTCCCTTACTGAAATTACAACCTGATTGCCTATTTTTTTAGTGGTTACCACAACAGTTGGTTCGTAATTTGGGAGAGTTGACGGGTTTTGAAGACCTGTCAACTCTTTCCTACGGGCATCCACTGCGTAAAATGCATTGGTAATCAGGTTCAAAATCACCCTTCCAATGTCTTGAGGAACAATGTAAACATTGCCGATGGTTTTGTCAAAATCAGAATTCATTGCCGCGTTGAATGACTTGTCCCTGGCCCGAAGTCCATGGTAAGCCAGACGTAAATATTCATCAGCAAGGGCATTGATATCTGTTGGCTCCTTTTGACCGGAACTGGCCCGCGAATGTTGAAGCATCCCTTTGACAATAGCATCGGCCCGTTTGCCATGGTGGTTGATCTTCTCTTCATTATCCCGGATATCTTTTGAAATTGCAATTGCATCATCCAAATTTCCGGTTTTTAGTTCCTGCTGTAACTCATCAATTAATTCTTTGTTTATTTCTGAAAAATTATTTACGAAGTTGAGCGGATTTTGAATCTCATGGGCTATGCCTGCGGTAAGTTCGCCAAGACTTGCCATTTTTTCGGATTGGATCAGTTGTGATTGGGTGGCTTTGAGTTCGGTATAAGCTTTTTCAATTTCCTTGGCCTGAAGCAATTCCCGATCCCTTGTTCTTTCGCGCTCTGCCAATAGCAGGCGTCGCCGCTGGAACCGGTCAATACCAAAAACGCTCGCAATTGTCAACAAAGCATAAATGAAATAGGCAACCCAGGTTTTCCAAAAAGGAGGAGAAATTACCAGTTCAATGGCCTTTTCTTTGATGATTCCATTGTTGCTATTAAATGCCTTTACCTCGAAGCTATATTTCCCAGGCGGAACGTCGTAATAAGTAGCTTTTCCATCCATACCGATGTTTATCCATTCGCGATCAAAATTCTTCAGACGATAGGTTATTTTATCGTACTCAGGATTTCCATAGTCGATGGCAGAGAGGCCCAAAGAGAAAACATTCTGGTCGTGATCCAGATGAATTTCCCCGGTTTTAAGCAGTGATTGCTGCAGCGGACCTCCAGTTGAGCGGTTAATCAGTTTGCCGGCAATCCACAAAGAATTCATAACAATTGACGGTGAGCCAGGGTTGTAACTTAACTTCTGAGGATGAAAGGAATAGTAGCCGTCAGCATTGGCAAAATAGAGATATCCACTTGATCCAATATAACCCGACTGGTACCATAGGGAACCCCCATTGACACCATTGTTCTTTCCGTAGATACTTAATTTATCTCGGGTCGGACCAAGCCTGACTATTCCCAGCGAGGAGCTAAACCATAGATTATCCTGTTTGTCGGCGACAATACTCCACGAATTTGGTATTTTAAATCCAATACGTTTTTCATCCATCAGGGAGAATTTGTCAGATTTTCTGTCGTACTGAAAGATGCCTGTTGTTGTGCCAACCCAAATAACGTTTTTTGCGTCTTCATAAATGTTGTTAATAGACTCATCAAACAAATAGTGCTTAAACTTACCGTCGCGGCGGTCTATGCGGTTTACTCCACCGCCATTCCAGGTACCAACCCAAAATTCATTTTGGCTGTCTTCCAGGAAGCAGGTGGTGCTGTTTCTGCTGATACTATTTGTATCCTTGGGATTATTGAGATAATGTTTGAAATAGTCAGCATTGTGTTCCAAAACATCACAACCGTCAGTCGTTCCAATCCAAAGATTTGATTCCCTGTCGCTATATATCTGAATAACATTATCCGATATCAGGCTTTTGCTGTTTTTTGGATCATGCCTGAAATGGGTAAACTTACCGGTAACAGGATTAAACCTATTGACTCCTCCTCCCCATGAACCCAACCACAGATCCCCTTCGGAGCCTTTACCAATGGAGTTCACACTGTTAAAACTCAGGCTATTTATATCACCGGGATCATTTTTATATTGGTGTATGATTGCCGTTCCGGGGTCTTTTCGGAAAAGCCCTTCACTGGCTGTCCCGTACCAAAGCGTTGCGTCAGGATCCTCATAAAAAGAGGTGGTAGCAGGAGTCTTGTAATGAGGGATAACATTTCGGAAGGGATCGACGCGATAAAGATTTTTTTCCTGGGTGCTTGTCCAAAAAACGCCGTCATTTGAAATCAGTGCGCACCAAGCACTGCCATCTTTAAATCCGGTGCCAATATTGTCATTGCTGTTAAAGCGGGTCAGTTTTTGTGTAACTGGATCATAATGTAAGATCCCCTGGGAAAAAGTACCAATCCAGATGTCCCCTTTCCCATCTTCTTTGATAAAAGTGATATGGTCAAATTTATCACCCTTATTTACCAACGGACGACTCAGTTGGTCCGGTTTCTTTGGGTTGCAATGATAACGAGTAAATGTACCGCTCGACCTGTCCATGGTAAGTAACCCATCGTTGCCGGCTGTTCCTATCCAGAAGGTTCCTCTGCTATCTTCAAAAATTGCCCTGACCTTGTTGTTGATCAGGCTATTCGGATCATCCGGATTCTGCATGTAGCGGGTGAACTTCCCTGTTCTTGGGTCGAAACGGTTTAGTCCTCCATCATTGTTGTCCGTAAAAGGGTTTCCCGTACCAATCCAGATGGTCTTTTCATGATCCTCATAAATTGCTCGTATCTTATTGCAACTTAAGCTTAGAGGATCGTCCTGAGAATGAGAATAGTGAATGAATTTCCCAGTTTTCTGATCCAGGAGATCGAGCCCACCATAAGTGCCAACCCAAATATTTCCGGCATGATCCACAAGTACGGATGCTACAGTATCGTTACTCAATGTGGTCGGATCACTCTGGTTATGTCTGTAATGCGTGAATTTCTCCGATTCAGGATCGAACCGGTCAAGACCGGTTCCATAAAAACCAATCCATATGATACCGGTAGAATCTGCAAAAAGGTATTCAGGATAACTACCGCCGAGTGAGTTTGGTTTCTTGGGATCATTTTTGTAGCTGGTCATCCGGGAACCATCATAACGTATGATTGCTCCGTTATCCTGATCCGACAGCCAAATATATCCCTGGCGATCCTGTGTGATACTATTGATTTTCCCAAGAAATATGCCATCGTTTCCCAGAATGGGATTGAAGTAAAGCTGATCTGTTTGGGCAGAACTTATTGTCGGACTGAATAATAGAATCAGGAACAGACATGTCAAATAAAGACTTTTCACTTGAAAATAGTATTGGTGAATTTTTGAATACCAGAACGCACTCATGGAACTCGCCGGGACATTTACATCACTCTTTGTGGTTATTGGCCATGCTCGTTGCATAAGGCAATTATTATTGCAATTTCTCATACAGGAAGTTCAATGATAAACTCAGAACCAATGCCTTCTGTGGTCTCCACCTTGAACTCCCCTCCATGTGCCTTTACAATATCATAACTGAGCGATAGTCCCAATCCGGTGCCTTCACCGGTAGGTTTTGTGGTGAAAAATGGCTGGAAGATCTTGTCCCTGATTTCTAAAGGAATACCGGCACCATTGTCTTTGACTGAAATGACAACCTGATTTCCGCGATTTTCGGTAGTGACCGAAACGGTTGGCTCGTAATCCGGGAGACCTGAAAGGTTTTGAAAACCTTTCGGGTCTTGTTTCCGGGCATCAACTGCATAGAATGCGTTGGTGATCAGGTTCAACATCACCCTGCCTATATCTTGCGGTACCACGTTGATCATGCCGATGGTTTGATCAAAATTGGTTCTCATTTTAGCATTGAAGGATTTGTCTTTGGCCCGCAGCCCATGGTAGGCCAGTCGCAGGTATTCATCAGCCAATGCATTGATATTGGTCGGCTGTGTCACGCCATTGCTGGTTCGCGAATGTTGAAGCATTCCTTTTACGATATCTCCTGCGCGTTTGCCATGGTGACTTATTTTCTCTAGGTTTTGTCTCAAGTCACCGGCTATTTCTTTTGCCGCTTCCATATTTCCATTGTTAATTTCCTCATTCATTTCATCGACCAATTCTGTACTGACTTCCGAGAAATTATTCACAAAATTCAATGGGTTTTGAATCTCGTGGGCAATACCTGCAGTGAGTTCTCCGAGTGAGGCCATCTTTTCAGACTGCACCAATTGAGATTGAGTGGCTTTCAGTTCCGAAAAGGTTGTTTCAATACTTTGTTTGGCACTTTCAAGTTTCTTGAAGTCTTCGTAACGGGCATATGCAATTGAAAACGCCTCAGCCAGTGACTTTACAAGATCGAGTTCGTCCGTAGAAAGTGGTTGAATATTTCCGACGTAGAGCATGCCCTGGTCGAAAGGGACAAAATGCAGGTCGAGCGATTCGGGGGGAGTCGGTGCTCCCTGGTAGGTTTCCTGGTTCAAGACTTGCCCATCCCTGACCATGGACTGCATCCAGTTTAGAAATTCTTTTTTGTTCCAATGCGTTTTGTATATCAGACCCTTTCTCCAGTTTTTCACGGCGTTTTGGATGAGCGAGCTGGATTCAAAAGGCAAATCAAGGGCGGCAAGGGAGTGACCATCAGGGGCTGACAGAAATACCTGAACATGAGCAGTTGTCTCATCCACAATAAATACACCGCAGCGTACAAAAGGTACGCCCAGTGCAATAAGTTCATGCCAGATCAAAGGGGTAATGCGTTGAAGATCGTCCACTGTTCGCATAGAGGCAATTTCTCCCCGAACCCGGTCGAGAGAGGATGCTTTAATGGCTTCTTTGGCCTGTGCCTCCGCCTTTTGCAGGTCAAGATACCGCCGATAGGTTTGACCGAAGACTCCGGCAAAGCGGGTAAATATTTTCACTGTTTCTGACGAAAGTTCTTTGGAGGAAAATGCATACAAGCACCCTTCATTGAAATAAAAGTCAGTCAATACCACTCTTTCAGGCAAGGTGGCTGTATCCCTTTGGGCTCTGTAGTCAGGCTGGTTGTTGATGATCTGGAAGTAATTTAACTTGTCTTCACCTACCAATATATATTGAAATGCCTCCTTTTTATTCTTCCAACCCTCATAAGTACCTTGTAACAATGGGTGTAGTTTCATGTTAATAAAACCAATCACCAATTGAGATTCATCTGCTTTTGAAGCAGTCCATGCCTCCATGATGTACTGGTCATGCATGATACCTATACCACACCTGTCCAACTCTTGGAGTCCAAGTATTACCAATTCATCAAACAGGGCAACGACTGTTTCACCAACCTCCTGGCTGTTGTGCATGGCCATGGTCTTGCTACGGACTCTTTCAAGAGATGCTTCAACCTGGGCTTGCCGAACCTGGGATTCGGCTTTTTGGAGGTCAAGGAAACGGGTATAGGTTCCATCAAACACAATTGCAAACCTTTCCAACAGATCAATGGTCTCTTGAGGCTTTGTCTCCGGGGTAATAATGGTAAGTATTCCTTTGGAGAAAGTTGCTACATTCTGGACCCTTCTTGTACCAAAAATCTCTCGTTGTACCGGCAATCCTTCTTGCTTAAGGTACTGATAATATTCTTCCAGCTCTTTCCCCTGCAGATCAATGGTGATTGATTTTGTTTGATCTTTCCATGCACTGTACATTTTTTGCATCACATACGGTTCGTCCAATGATGCTTTGAATAACTGATCCATTTGAGAACCGCCGTGCTGGGTAGCCCATATCTCAAATACATTTTCCTTTTCATTCACAATCTCTATGGCCATGCGTTCCGGCCTTTCACCCAAAGTATGGAACTGTTGAAAAAGAACAGTTACCGTTTCTGAAAGCTCCTCACTTTTCTGCATAGCCAATGTTCTGGCGCGGACCCGTTCCAGGGCAAGTTCGATCTGCGCTTCACGTGCCTGAGCTTCCGCAAGTGCCACATCGGTATACCTGCGATATGCAAAATCGAAAACATTCCGGAAACGCTTCAGCACCGCAAGTTTTTCTTCAGTGATGGAACCGAAAGTTGATATACCGATAGACCCTATGCCAATGGAATAGAGATAATAATACAGAGCGTCGATATTATTAATTCTCGGGTCATCCTTCTCGCCGAGCTTTTTCCTAAATGCAATCATCTCTACCAAATCCTTTTTTTCAAAGGAGGTTACCGAAAATGCATCTTGTGCGCTTCTGATCTCCATGATCTGCTTCTCAATTAAAGGATGAGTATCATATTTCAGATGATTGATGCTTTTGCCGACTTCATCGGAATAATCATAATTGACAAATGAAGCTTTCTCATCTTCATGAATATTGACCATTGCATTCCTGATTTCGGCAAACCCCAGCGCTGTTAATTCAGTATAGAGCACCTCACAAATACCCGGTAGGTCATCTGGCTTTCGCATACTCAGTGCCTGGGCCCTCACCCTTTCGAGGGAAGCTTGTATTTTTGCCTCCCTGACCTGGTTTTCAGCCTGTTCAATATCGAGGAATCTGCGGTAAGCCAGATCAAATACATTTCGAAATCGTTTGAATAGGCTGATTTCCTCATTGCTCAATGGTGTATAGGTTGACATTCCCAAAGCAACCGGACCTATGGAAAACCAATAATAGCTGAGTGATTCTGCCCCTTCCAAATAAGAGTCAGCAAACTGGTTCGTGCCTTGCTGATACTGGTACCAATCCTGAATTTCCTCACCCGTAAGTGAACGTGTAAATAGTTCTTCTGCACCATGAAGCATTTCATTTACAAACAATTTCTGTAAATCATGATTTTTGAAATCCACTTCCGTGACCATTGATTTAGCGTGCCTGGTATAAAACTCAAAATTGAGGTATGTTCCTTTATCTTCATATATAATGGCAGTCCCAACATTGCGAATTTCTTTGATCCCCAGAATCTCTGATTGTTGCGAAATCATGCGGCAAATTTCCAGCATATCATCCGGTTTTCGCATCGCCATGGCAACTGTCCGGACTTTTTCCAATGCCGATTCGATTTCAAGTTCACGGGACTTGTTTTCCAGTTCAACAGTTCTTCTTTTGATGGCATCTTTTAATTCCCTGTTCTCTTTACTGATTTTATCAAATGCAGAAGCTTCTCCCTTCCCTTTTTTGAAATCGGGATAAGAACCATGCTGATGAACGACTTGCCACCCTGCAATACTTCGCTTAATAATGGAGGAACAGCGGAATTTTCCATAGAAAACCCAGTCATTTCCAATTTTTATGTACCTATCGAAAAACTCATGTGCCAGGATATAGGGAGTTAATGAAAAGACTTCGGTTTTTTTATTTCTGAACTCGACAGCTCCGACCATTTGGTCGATAACTGCTACCGTAGAATCCATGATCTCTTTCTGACTGTTCCATATTTCCTCTTCTGAACCTCCAATATGCTTATCATCATCGGTCAAATAGGTTGACCAGGTCTGCAAATCACCTGCCAGGTATAGTTTCCAGTAATTATCCAGAAACAGTTTGATCTCCTCTTCCAGTTGTCTGGTTACAATGATCTGTGTCATTCAGGCGGGCATTTCTATGGTAAATACTGAGCCTTCCCCCTCTTTCGTCTCCACTTTCAACTCCCCACCATGCGCTTTTACAATGTCGTAACTTAGCGACAGACCCAATCCGGTACCTTCCCCGGTAGGTTTGGTGGTAAAGAAAGGTTGGAAAATTTTATCCCTGATCTGCTCAGGAATACCATTGCCATTGTCTTGTACCGAAATCACAAACTTATTGCCAAGGATTTTCGTAGCGACCGTAACAGTAGGTTCAAAATGCCCGGTTGCTGCGCTTGCCGAAGCATTTTTTCTGGCATTCACCGCATAAAATGCATTGTTGATCAGGTTGATAAGTACGCGACCAATATCTTGTGGAACAATATTAACAAGCCCAATATTTTCATCAAGATCTGTATGCATGGTTGCGTTGAAAGATTTATCCTTCGCACGCAAACCGTGGTAGGCCAGTCGCAAGTATTCATCTGCCAGGACATTTATATTTGTTGGCTCTTTCACGCCATTGCTGCTACGGCTGTGCAACAACATTCCCTTGACAATGGCATCTGCACGTTTTCCGTGGTGGTTGATCTTTTCTTCGTTGGCAGATATGTCGTTGGCAATGATTATCGCCTCATTCAGGTTTCCTTTTCCAATTTCTTCCTTCATTTCCCCGATCAGCTCACCGTTTATTTCCGAGAAATTGTTGACGAAGTTCAGCGGGTTCTGGATTTCATGGGCAATGCCGGCAGTGATTTCGCCAAGCGAGGCCATCTTTTCGGACATGATTAATTGGCGTTGTGTGTTTTTGAGTGAAAACAAAGTTTTTTTGTTGATCCGGAATTGCCGGTAAACAAAAAACAGGGAAACAGTGATCAGTATCAAAACAATCAATGAACTCCAAAGCCTTGTTTGGTTGATCTGTAAGATAGCAGCCTGTTGGATCGATTGCTGTTTCAAGGTTTGTATGTTTGCATTCTGCTCAAATTCCTTCGCTTCGCTTTCATATTGAGCAACTTTAAGGTTGCTCAGGGATTTATCCAGATCCTCGGTCAGATCGTGATACTTCCTGTTGTAGTTGTAGGAAAGATTTGAATTGTGTTGTTGTCCGTAAAACAATGAAAGTTCACGGAGGTATTTTAGTTGAAGTTCTGTAGACTTAACCTCGACCGACTTCTCATAGGCACTCTCCAGGTATTTTGTGGCTTCTTCCTGCTTGTTTAAAGCCGAATAATATTTGAAGTATCCATAATCAAGCTCCAGGGCTCCCGCTGCGCTATAGATCTTTAGATGGGAAGACTCCGTAATCTTTTTTGCAGCATTGAGATTGTTTATTCCCTCTGTTAACTGGTTCATGCTGAGCAAGGCCATGGCTTTTGTGGTATAGGCAATGGTGAGGTGCGTTTCATCGTAGTATTTGCTTTGGAGCAAGATCGTACTGTCTGAATATTGAACTACTTTCGCGAAGTTGTTCAAAGCGAGATTGATATCTGCGAGACTATTGTAAATGATGTGCAGTGTTCTGTAATCCCTGGCCTTCCTTGACAGAGGCAAGACAATCTGGAAATATTCAAGGGCCTTGTTATAATTCCCCCATTGCACATAAGTTTTGGCTACCACGCTGATCCCGTTGCGATACATCAGGTCATCGTATTTCTTAAAGATGGCAGCTCCTTTCAGATAGTATGAAATGGCTTTGTTGTAATCAGCAAAGTACAGGTAGTAGCCACCTATACCATGGTAGCAGGGTGCCACATTTTCGACCGGACCATTGATCAAATAGTATTGTAGTTTTTCAGAATAGAACCGGAGTCGCTCTTCCTGTTCCCCCGTAGCATTGAAGGTATATCTCATCGCAGCGATCAAACGGGGTACCTTTTTCTTTGATTTGTCAAAAAGCCCTACTGAGGTCGCAAAAAACCCAAGCGCTGCCTTGAAATCTTTGGTTTCAAGACAGTGCAGTGCCTCAGCCAGATTTTTATAAGCCTCTATATCCTTTATGTTTTGTGAATGACTTAGTTCAATCAGTTCATGGAGATAATCTCTTGTTTGCTTTTCCCTTTCAGACGACTCACTGCTGCCGGCATCAAAAATCTTCAGATCTATCAAAGTCTTTAGCAACTGAATCCGCTCTTCATCGCTTTTAGCCTCGCGGAGAACTCCGGCCAGAGAATCGGAAGGGCAATTGTAGCAACCATCCTGTGAATAAGCCGACTGCACAAAGAGTCCACCTACCATTCCCAGAACCATCCATGCTCTTTTGAGAAATACCATAATGGAAGAAATTAGTCGTTGTGACAAGTAAAATCCGCATCATTTACTTGCCCTTTTGGGTTCCCCGACGCCTCCAGCAACCATGCCTTTGACAATGATCTGTTCGCTTATTGCCTGGTCCGGTTATGTTTTTTGTTCCTACTTACCGGAAAACAATGTTTCGTTTGGAAAGTGTCAAATGCTTCTACGGATATTATTTAAAATGATTACAAATAGAAAGGAAAATTAGAGTCAGCTTAAAGACAATTTTCAGATTGAGAGATGAAATAGCCATGAGAAATGCATCCACACCAACCGAAAATGATTGTATGGCTATTCCATTTGGCGTTAAAAAGAAAATTGTAAACCAATGAAACGAGCATGGGCAACGCCCACCAAAGGCGATGTAAACTCACCTGCGAGCCCTATGAATACTTACAGAAATTCAATTATTTAACAAACATATTGACGAGTGAAACGCGGTGGAGAAGAGGGTCAGGTCTATCTACCAGGCGGGTATTGTGACGATCATTTCTGTTCCTTCTCCTTCTTTGCTTTCGACTTCAATTTTCCCACCATGTCCTTTGGTAATGATTTCGTAGCACATGGAAAGTCCCAATCCCGTTCCTGCGCCAGTGGGTTTTGAGGAGAAGAAGGGCTGGAAGATTTTGTCAATGATTTTTTCAGGTATCCCATTTCCATTGTCAGTTACCCGAATGACCACGCTTTTACCTGCCTTACCGGTGCCAATCGAAACGACTGGCTGATAAGTATCGCCAAGGGCCCGCTTCTTTTCATTGACTGCATAAAAGGCATTGGTTAGCAAATTTAGGATCACCCTGCCCAAATCCTGGGGAATGACATTGATTTTACCAATGGTTTCATCCAGATTGGTCTCAAATTTTGCATTGAATGTCTTGTCTTTGGCCCTTAGTCCATGGTATGCCAACCGCAGGTATTCGTCTGCCAGGGCATTGATATCGGTTGGCTCCTTCTGCCCGGTACTCGCTCTTGAATGCAGCAGCATCCCTTTGACGATGCTGTCTGCCCTCTTGCCATGGTGGTTGATCTTTTCAAGGTTGTTTTTCAAATCAGAGAGGATGGCCTTCACTTCGGAGCTGTTTCCCTGCTCCATTTCAGTTTGCATCTCCTCGAGCAGCTCATTGCTGACTTCCGAGAAATTGTTCACAAAATTTAACGGGTTCTGTATTTCGTGTGCAATGCCGGCAGTAAGTTCTCCCAGCGAGGCCA
Source organism: uncultured Tangfeifania sp. (assembly GCA_964528535.1). Lineage (GTDB taxonomy): Bacteria > Bacteroidota > Bacteroidia > Bacteroidales > Prolixibacteraceae > CAINVV01. The sequence goes on from CAZGSQ010000048.1 coordinate 15,148, forward strand.
TTTTTTCGGACTGGATGAGTTGGGATTGGGTGTTCTTCAATTCTTCGAGAGTCAGTTCCAGCTCCTCCTTTTGCCTCGTCAATTCGACTGTGCGCTCCTGAACAAGCTCTTCCAGTTCCACTTTGCGGATGGCAATGGCCTTGTTGAGTTCATCCTCGTGCTGCCTTTTGATGCGTTCTTTTTCAGCCACCTTGCTTTGACGATTCTGGCTGAACAAGATGGCGGCAAGCCATATATAGCTAAGTGCGGTAATGTTCTTGAAGTACACCTCCGAAGTCTTAAAGAAATCGGCAAAAATGGTTTCTGTCAGATCGCTCACCAATGACACCAGTATGTATGGAACAAAGGCGATCATGAACATGCGCATCGGCCGAAGCTCCTTTTGTTGCAGTGGAATGAAAACCATCGTTACCAGGAACAGATGCCAGATCCATCGGGTGAAATCCTGATCCGAGAAGATCAACTCCGAGGCAAATAGAAATGCCGCAAAGAAAAGGGCATTTCTAAATAATTTTCCCCAATGAGGTAGTTGATTGACAGTTGCAAATTTTCTGGAACGTTCGGTAAAAACCAGACTTACGACAAATGGGGCGATCGAGAGGGCCATGGGAATTGTTTTTAGAAAATGCTTTCTGACAATTAATCAGATACCAGAAGTTCAGATATCCTACTGTGAATCAAATTAACTGAATAAATCTGAAGTAAAAATAATCAATTCTAACGCAATGTTGGTCAGTCTGGTAAAACAGTTCAAATTTAGCCCGATGTTCGAATCCTGGCGGATCAAATCCTACAAACAACCCCTTTCAGACTTCGAGAGGCAAGGTGAAGTAGAAGTTACTTCCCTTACCAGGAAGGCTGTCCAACCAAATTTTTCCGCGATGTTTCTCTATGAATTCCTTGGCCAGCAGGAGTCCTAATCCAGTTCCTTTCTCCTTGTGGGTTCCGGGGGTAGAAAAGGTCTGATCCATCCGAAAAAGTTTGTTGATGTTGACTGGATCAATGCCAATGCCATTGTCTTTCATGCAAATCAGGCACTCCTTGCGGTTCTGTTCGATGGTGATTACAATTTTGCCATTGGAATTTGAGAATTTAATGGCATTGGAAAGCAGGTTTCTTAGGACACTGTTGATCATGGCCCTATCTACCGTCAGGTACAATTTTGGCGGCAACTCCAGGCTGATGGCTATTGATTTTTGCAAAGCAGAATTCTTTAGCAGTGCTATGGCGTCGTTTACAAGTACCACAAGGTCTGACATTTCAGGTTTAAAGGTCATGTGACCTGTTTGAGAGCGCGACCATTCCATAAGGTTGTTTAACAAATCTACTGCTCGCTGCGAAGATTGCAGGATGACGGAAGCATATTCGTCCAACCCATCAAAATCCTTGTTCCTAACCTGTTCGGCAATGAGGTTGCTAAATCCCATGATGGCATTGAACGGGCTCTTCAGGTCGTGGGCGATGATGGAGAAAAATTTATCCTTGGTGGCGACCAGCTCACGCAACCGGAGTTCGCTGTTTTCAATGGCCATCGTCTCAGTTTTTCGTTCTGAAATATCAGCATGCAAGGCAATCCATACCTGGCCATATTCGTAATGTTCGATGGTAGAGACGCTGGCCCAGCACCAGAACTCTTCTCCATTTTTCTTCACGTTTTTTACTTCGCCATTCCAGCTCCCTTTTCTCATGAGTTGTTCCTGTATCCCAGCTGCAACTCCTGCAGGATCCTTTTCGTTGGTTGCATTAAGCAGACGAACATTCAATCCCGGTAACTCACCGGGACCATAGCCAAACATCCTTTCAAAGGTTGGATTTGCATAGACGATGGTTTGGTCGCTTACCCGGATGAGGAATAGACCTTCTGCGATGTTGTCAACAATTTTTTGCTGGAAAAGAAGAGAGGTTTCGAGACGTTTCCTCGCCGTGATGTCCCTGATTACGGTGCAGGTATGCACCTCCCCATTCGCATCTGTATAAATGGCGGATGACAACTCGATGGGAAAAGAGGAACCGTCGCCTCTTAATCCTGTCAATTCGCCGAAGAATTTACCCGAATTCTCCCGTTCTTCCAGGGCTGAACGTAACCTTGGGTCGTTTGCATCCATGATGACGTCGCGTCCCAAACGGCAGATTTCATTCCTTGTTCTCCCAAACATTTTACAGGCAGCAGGATTTACATCCTGAATTGCACCATTTGGACTGGTCATCAATACTGCATCCAAACTACTTTCGAACAACACCTTGTCCTTCATACAGGTAAAAAATTAGCATTAGTTTAGAAGGGTATTTCGGGTAGCAGCAGTGGCGGTTGAAAGTAGTATAAAACAGGAAACAAAGCAAATTGCAGTAATAAATATTTTAGCCCGGGATTATCCTCTTCACAACCCAATATGCCTGCTAAAATACCATTACATATTTTCCGATCATCTCCATCATCTTCTCCTTGTTGATGGGTTTGACGATCAAGTCGTCGCATCCTGCTTGCAGTGCAGTATTTCGCTCCTCGGGCGAGGAACAGGCAGTTTGGGCGATAATGGGCAGCCCCGGATATTTTGCCTTGATGGCTTTGGTTGCTTCAATCCCATCCATGATGGGCATTTTGAGATCCATCAAAACCAGATCGTACGAATATTTAGTGGCCATTTCAACAGCCTCCTTCCCATTGATGGCGATGTCGACAGATTTGACTTTCCCCTTGAGGAGAATTTCGAGAAATCGTGCATTAAAATGCTCATCATCAGCTATCAATATTCTAAAATTCTCCATTCCATGATGGTCTTTTTGGTCGTAGGTCTCCGGGCATCCATCATGATCGGATCTTTGAAAGGGTATCATGAAATAAAAATAGGAGCCGACATTTGGTACCGAATGGACACCAATTTTACCGCCCATCAGTTCGATCAGCTCTTTGGCAATATTTAATCCAAGACCGGACCCCCTGATGGCCAGGTCGATGGCCTTTTCACCCCTGTAAAACGCCTCGAAGATGAGTTTTGATTCTTGTTCCGGAATACCCATTCCGGTATCTTTGACATAAAATTCAATGACATTGTCGATGACATCAAAACCCAATTCAATTGTACCCTCGAAGGTATATTTCAAGGCATTAGATAGAAAATTGGTCAATACCTGCCTCACTTTTTTGAGGTCTGTTTGAATGTTCAAAGAGGTGAATTGCTTTGGTACCTGTACCCTGATCTCGAGTCCCTGGTTCAAATTGGGATGGTTGAACATTTGGGCTATTTCGCTCACCAGTTCGGAAGGGCAAAAATCATCAAGTACCACCGGAATTTTTTCACTCTGTAACCGTGAGAGCAGAATTACTTCATCTATCAAGGAGAGCAGCTGGTTGGAATTGCTGTTAATGATTTCGGCATAGGCATTTTTTTCTTCCGGGTCGGCCTCTTTCATCAGATCAGAGAAACCCATGATGGCATTCATCGGTGTTCGTATTTCGTGGCTCATGTTGTTCAACAAAGCTGCTCTCAACCGTTCGTTCTCTTCGGCACGCTCCTTGGCTTCCATCAGTTCGGCCCTGCTTTTTCTCATTTCTGTGATATCGATGGCGACACCTATCAAGGCAATGAGATTGCCTCCATCGTCTTTGATGACAGAGGAAGAGAGCAGGACGGGAAACAGGGTACCGTCTTTCCTTCTGTTCATTATTTCGCCCCTCCATCCGCCATCCACGGTTTTTTGGAGGAAGCTACGGACTTCCCGGCCTTCGAGTTCCTGGGGACGCAGGATGCCAATTTTCTTTCCTATCAGTTCTGAATTCTGGTATCCGTAAGTTCGCAGCAAGGATTCATTGACATAAATTACCTGGTCATTCATGTCAGCGATGTAGACACATTCGCTGATGCTCTCGAGGGATTTGGCGAGCAACCTCACTTTCTTCTCGATCTCTCTCTTCTCGGTGACGTCCTGGAAAATTTCAAGCATGGCCATCTTTCCTTTAAACATCATTCCGGTATGGCTAATCTGAAAAGTTCTTCCGCCCATGAGTCCGGAAGTTTCGAAAAAATCCGTCTTCCCAATGTTAATTCCACTTACCAAAGGGCAATCAGAACATTGCAATTTATCATCCCGGTAGGTGCTCCAGCATTTTTGACCGATGGGATTCCCCTTCACTTCTTTTGCCAGATTGTCGTTGATAAACAAAATGGTTCCTTGACTATCCACAATATCCATCGCGAACGGAATGGATTGGAGCAACGAATTTTTAAGATCTTCACTCTCAAGAAGACCCAATTCTGCTTTTTTCTGCTCTGTCATGTCGAGGACGAAGCAGACCACCTCCTCCTTTGAACCGGGGAGCATGGCGCAGGTGACAAAGACAGGAATATGGATTCCATCACGCCTGAGGTACTCCTTTTCGTAGGGAGTGGCTACGTTTTTCTCTCTGAGCTCTAACAAAGCAATCTCATCGGCAAAAAGCCACTCTTCGGGCGTTACCGATTGAAGCAGGACGCGGCCATTTTCGAATTCGCTCCTCGAATATCCAATCATGTCGAGAAAAAAATCATTGACCAAAAGTATTTTGCCAAAGAGGTTACTGACATGAATCCCAACGCCATTCAAATCTGCCTCCACAAAATGCCTGTAACGTTCCTCGTTTTCCCGAAGGGTTTTAAGTTTGTCGTTGATGGTTTGACCAGCCAACCTCTTTTTTTGATTTTTACTACCTGAACCAAACAATATTTCAGTAAATGATTTGATCACTGAAAGATATTCTTCCAATTGATCATTCGACCAGACAGGAACTTTTGAAACAGCAGCAAGGTAGGCAGGCTCATCAAATCCATATTTTTGGGCCTGTTTTGAGAAGAAGGCCAAATCGGGTTTCTCCAAAAAAAACTGACCTGTGATAAAGGCTCCCTGAATTTCTCCGTTCAAAATGATGGGAGTTGCTGTGCCAATCAACCCGTGCGGGCATTTGTAGGAGCGTGTGGGATTGGCTTCCTGAAGATTTTCAAAAATAGACTTGTCGCTCTCGATGCACTCCTTTTCCGAAAGTGGATTTGCACGATGGAATTTTGTGCAAACATCCTGCCAGGGGGATGCTGTCAGGATATTGCCATCGGTATCGATAATCGCAGAGGGGAACGCATGTATCTTCTCCAAATTGTCTTGTAAGGATTGAAACAAAGTAATGTCGATCAGATCTTTCAAATTGTGTCCCATGCCAGGCTTCCGGTAATTCAGCCATTTAAAGAGGCTGATGGATGTAAACAAATCAGCAGGCATAAAAGTTTAGCACAAGAAGGAACTTTCTGATAATTTTTTCGGAATCAGGATTCTGTTGGCATAAAAATTTAGACGTTTTGGTTGAAGGGCTCTCAATAACCCGAATAAAATTGATTGAAGAGTAGCTTAAAAGTACTGTACGTCTGCGCTCTGAAGGTTATTTCGGGACCAAAGGCAAGCAATTTTCCTTTTCCAACTTTTGCTTCGAAGGCTGCGACCCCATCTTGCAGGTATTCCTGTCCGAAAGCCCACCCACTTCGCAAGGGTTTGGCCGAATCGAACCATGCGACAGGCATGATCACTCTTTTTGCTGAAGCTTCGGGTGTGATGCTAAACACCGGACTCGAATCAAAGAACACATCGGTTTTGGCAGCCATTCCCCAGGCAAAAGAGCTGGCTGAGTCAATCCTGACACTCAACAGGCTTCCTGGAATATAGAATTTGTCTGACGACAACGGTGTTTGCTTCCCTTTGTTCATCTCTACCAATGCATTTTTGACCGGCAATTTTAGATGGTAAGCCAGGTTGGTACTTCGTCCGATTGTTACCACGACACCTCCGGCTTCCATGAATTTTTTAAGTGCCACGATGGAAGTATCGGCAGTAATTTTTCCAAATTGATACCTGAATTCCGGCGGGATATCTGTAATCTTGGTTGTATCTTTTGGCACACCGGCTTCCCCTGGTGACAGCGCAGGAATGGCGCCGCTTACAAACAAAATCACATCAAAATTCTTTTTCAGATTTCCTGCATCTATCTCCTTGGCATAGATCATTTTAAAGGGGAAATGGCTTTGTTCCATGATCCATCTCAACCAACCAGAGGATATTGAGCCTCCATAGGTATCCCAAAGGGCTACACGCATTGAATTCAGCTTCCCCGTTAGGTGGAGTGGTCGTTTGCTGATGGCAGTCACCTGCATGCTCCCTTCGGCACTTGCCCTTTCAAGTAGTTCTCTGGATTTTTTGCCTGCCGGGATGAAGAAAGAGCCGGGTCCAACTTTCAGGTTACTGTCTGACTGATCCCTGATTCGGAAAACATCGACCCCCGAATGCAACAGATCGTTGACCGCAAGAAATGAATTGTTGCACCTTGAATCGAGTACGTATCCCGCGTCTGACGAAGATGCGACAAATTGACCTTTGGGCAATTGCACTTCACCAAAAGGAAGTACCTCGAATGGCCCATCGAAGGCTGTGAGGATTCTTTTGAATTGAATTCCCATTGAAAAGGCGGGTGTCCAGCCTGCAATGTCGTAAGGCTTGACTGGCGGCCCACCGGGGTATAAGAAATCGTTGGGGTGGTCCTGGGGTTCGAACATATCGAGGATATGTGGTCGAAATGCCTGGTTTGTTTTTACCACGAAAGTTCCGGCAGGATATTTCTCTCCTTCGACAGTAAATGCTGAAGTGGCTTTGCAGACTACGATTCCCGATCTGATGAGTGCATTGATAAATTTAACGGCGGTAGGGAAATCGGGTTGCGCAGCTGTCACAAGATAGCCTCTGGGATCGCGCAGATTCATCCCTTTTATGGCCGAAGTAAAGTATTTTACCGGAATGGTGTCAGCCCTTTCGCGGGTAGCAAGCTCTGTTGAGTCGGTACCTTTTTTGACTTTTTGCTCCTTTTTGTAAGCAGCAGTGATCTCTTCTGTTCTTTTGGAAGAGATGGTCCAGTTGTCTCGGCTCCCGGCTTCGATGGAACTACGTCCCATCAGGTAGATGTTGTACAAAAGGTGCTCGCGGTTACGCGCGGCATAATCGAGGATGGCATAGTTCAATGAGACAGAATAGTCGATGGATTTTTTGAAGGTCCATTTCTGAGGCATTACCGGGAAAGGGGTATTTCCGCTTGGCAACAACCTGGCAGGAACCAGTGGGATGGTTGATGGAGTAGGATTTCCAATGATTTCGGTCAGGATCCCTATCATGTTGTGAAAATAGGAGGTGGTGCGCAGGCCACCATTGTACCAGGTCGAAAAGGCAGATCCTCCCCGTTGGGTGTATCCCGGCTTCCCTTCTGCATTCAACCTGTTGGTCATGGCCGCTCCAAGGGCATCGATCCCTGTCACCACCAAGGGATTAAACAAGTAATTGAAGGGATCCCGGTAGGGTGGTCCGGCTACGACCGACCCGGCAGGACCGGATTGATGGTGGTTGTAAATTATTTGTGGCATCCATTCTACGTAGAGTTGCCTGCTAATATTTTGGGTCTCTTTGAGGTTCATCATGTAGAAATCCCGGTTGTTGTCGTGCCCTGCATATTTTTGGTAAAGCCGTGGAAGCTGGGCATAGGATCTTTTTAACGTATCCGGGTTGCCCATGTACCAGTTGGAAACCAGCTCCTGTCCATCGGGATTGGCATGCACCATCAGAATGATTACTTCGTCCAGGATTCGAAGTGTTTCCGGATCGTTCCGGCTGACAAGCTGCCAGAGCGTCTCAATAAGCTGGTGTGTACCAACGGTTTCAGTGGCATGAAGCCCGCCATCGATCCAAACGACTGCCTTTCCCCTGAGGGCCAATTTTTGGGCTTCCTCCTCAGAAATTTGTTCAGCTCGCGCCATTTTTTGGGCAATATCCTTGTAACTTGCAAGATTACTTATGTTTTCCGGGGAGGAAACCACCACCATGTATTGGGTTCTTCCCTCCTCTGTTGGGCCCATCTCTACCAGTCTGGTCCTTTTGGAGGCTGCAGCCACCTTTTTAAAATAGGCTTCCGTCTGGGTGTAGGTGGCCAATTTATAATTGTCACCTATGGAGAATCCAAAATGTTGCGCCGGTGACTGTAAATTTTGAGAAATCGAAGCAGAGACCTGCCAAAAGAGGAGAAATGTGAAGAACAATTTTAATTTCATGGTGTTGGATAAAGTGGAAAACAAAAGCTGTTTTCGGGTTTTCGAAATTAAGAAATTTGAATACACACAATTCTTTTCAAAAAAAAAAATCCAAAGGATGAAACTTCCAAGCTCTTGTTAACTTTACAAAGGAAAAACAGGAAGCAAATTTAATTCAGCCGTATGGAGACAGAAATTGAAGGAGGTATCAGTTTACCACTTCCCTGTCGAAGTGAAGAAAAATCAACACAACCATCAGCCAACAAAACGGAAGATTTGACTCAACCAGTATTACATATGGAGAACAACACATCTAAATTTCTGGATCACTTTTTTGAATCCTCGGCAGCGAACCACCCAGATTTAATTGCTATAGAACTGAAGAACAAGCATTATACTTACATTGAAACCGATAGACTTGCCAATCGTTTCGCCTCCTATCTTGTAGAAAATGGAATTGCACCAGAAGATAAAGTAGTCTTGTTTCTGCCTCGTTGTGCGGAGATCTACATTTTTATGCTCGGCATCCTGAAAGCGGGTGCGGCTTATATCCCGCTGGATCCTGAGATTCCCGCAGAGCGGGTCAATTTCATCATGGAGGATTCGCAGGCAAAATTGTTGGTGACCTCGGGTGAACTGCTCAACAAACACTCCACAACCTTAAATTCTTACCCTATCTTCAACATTGACCTGTTGTTGCAGCTGCTGGAGCGCTATCCGGATTCGAAACCCATCGTAACCGGGAGGAGACCCAACGACCTGTGTTACATCATCTATACTTCAGGTACTACTGGCCGACCAAAGGGGGTTTTGTTGGAACACAGGAATGTGGTAAACTACATTCTTGGCGCACGGTCCATCTATCCCATCGATTCATCCGACAGGGCCCTGCAGGGATTCTCTGTCTCGTTTGACGCCTCGGTAGAGGAGATATGGGTCCCCTTCTCCGTGGGTGCAACACTTGTTGTGGGCACTTTTGAAGTCATGCGTTCGGGTGATCAGTTTGCAAGTCAGCTCAACAAACTGGGGATTACATTTTTGTCGTGCGCCCCAACACTTCTGTCGATGGTGAAGGAGGAGATACCCGGATTGAAAATATTGATTTTTGGCGGTGAAGTCTGCCCCAACGATTTGGCAAGGAGGTGGTGCAAGGCCGGGCGATTGGTATACAATACTTATGGTCCGACGGAGGCTGCAGTGATTGCGACCTATTCCATACTGAATCCGAAAGAGGAGGTGACCATCGGCAAGGCGTTACCGGGTTATGAAGTGACAGATCGGAAGAGCGTCGTGTAGGGAAAGAGTGTTCAGAGCCGTGGAG
>CAZGSQ010000049.1:0-24271 GCA_964528535.1 uncultured Tangfeifania sp.
TACTCTATGTATTTTCTTTTTTTATAAAGTACCCGACGACCCCCACGCTTACCACGGCTCTGAACACTCTTTCCCTACACGACGCTCTTCCGATCTCCGATGTGGTGGCAGAAAATGGGATGATTCATGAAATCGACAAAGTCATACTACCGCTGCAAAGTATTGAGCAGTACCTCGGTTCAAATCCGAATTACAGTGAGTTTCGTACGTTGTTGCAAAAGAGAGCCTCCTACTCGTCCAATGCAGATTTGACACACAGGTACCAGGTGCTGACAGGTGCTACAGATTCGGTCTTCGTTAAATTGTACAGCGGTACCCTCGGTTTTTCGCCCAACAACGAAAATTACACCAACGGTGGAACGGACTCACAAACAGGAGGATATGCTTTTATTGCACCAACAAATACTGAATTGAAAGCATACACCAAGGGCCTGTTGAAGTATTTTGGTTCGTTTGACGCGGCACCTCCCGAAATTTTGACAGACTTTCTCAATTCACACATGTGGACCTCTTTGGTATGGCCCAACAGGTTCACCAATTCAGTGAACGTGCAGGGTGAGGTGCCAACGATGACCACCGGCAACATTGTAGACAAGAAGTTGCTGAGCAACGGCATCTTTTACGGTACCAACAAAGTTCAGGAAGCGAATGTTTTCAGGACTGTCTATTCGAAACCCTATCTCGATCCCAGGTACATGTTGATGACGCGCGGACTTAATGCTGAATTGAAGTATTCCATCATCAATCCCAACATCAAATACACCGTGTTCATGATGCCTGATGTCTCCATCAGGGCAGCCTACTACGATTGGAGCACGGAACGTAATTCGTGGTCTTACACTGCACCGGGTGTCGCCACTGTTTTTTCCACCAAATCGCGGGATGATTTTTACAGAATTCTGCAAACTTCAGTTTCACAGCCTACTACAAATCTTACGGACCTTTCCGGACAGGGCATTGTAGAAATGTACAATGGGGAGTATATCAAATACGATGCCAATAAAATTTATGCAAGCGGAAACATCGACAACGGAAATTACCTCGTCAAGGATAGTACTGAGACGGTTATCAATGGCACAGTATATTACACCCATGAAGTTGTTCCTCCCGGCAAAACTTCAACAGGCGGTTTGTTGACCTTTACCACCAAGGGAATAGGGGCCCACATCAATGCCCTGGCCCTTGCCGATCCTGCTTCATTTGGATCATTCAACAGTTACCTGATTGCCTCCTCACTCTGGGATGCCGCCAATTTTGCCATCGTTGGAACCACCGCCGGAAATTTTTACACCATTCTGGTTCCTACCAATGCGGCCATTGTAAATGCTGTCAAAGCCGGACTTCTTCCCGGAACAAAGGCCACAGGTGTTCCAATCTTTAATTCAGCACTTTCTGCAGACCGCGATCTGGTGGTCCGGTTCATTCAATACCACATCATCAACAAATACACGGTAGTTCCTGATGGTAAAAAGGATGGGGCTTTTGCCACCCTGCTGCAAAATAGCAATGGAGATCCTACCTACTTGACTGTCATTAACCAATTAAACAGTATGGAACTTAGAGATGCATTTAACTCAAGTGCGAAAATAATTCCGGCCAAGAGCAACAACCTTTCGAATCGAGCGGTCATTCACTCCATCGATAATTATTTAAAATATAACTACTAAGGCATATGAAATCAATTCAAACAAGACTATTTTATTGCTTCATTGCCTTGGCCATGGTTTTCAGTAATACCTTGAATGCACAAAATGCTTCAGAGAAGATTACCATCCGGGGGAAGGTGACAGATAAGGCTGATAAACAGCCGATTATTGGTTGTCACGTGGTTGAACGCGACAAAGACATGCGGTACATCAATGGAGTTGCTACCGATATTGATGGTAATTTTGCCATCAAGTTATCAAATCCCCAGAACCTCATCTCTTTTTCTTACATGGGGTACAAGACCATCATTCAAACAGTGAAAGGTCAGACTACCTTCAAGATAGAACTCGAAGCCAATATTTCGGAACTTGGCGAAGTAGTTGTTACCTCTACGATCAAGCCAACTACCAACAATGGCACTGGTCTGAATGTTGAGGCCCGAAGTTCAACAATGGCTACCGCGACTCTGGAAACAAAAGAGATTCAGGAAGTTGGCGCCAGTTCTATAGACCAGGCATTGTCGGGTCGCTTGTCGGGTGTTGACATCGGTACAACCACCGGTGACCCGGGTGCAGGAATGTCCATCCGTATCAGGGGTACCGCTTCCATCAACGGATCTGCCAATCCGCTTATCGTCGTGGATGGGATGCCTTATGAAACACAGATACCTTCTGATTTCAATTTTGGTACGGCTGATGAACAAGGTTATGCACAGTTGTTGAACATTGCTCCTACTGATATCAAAGACATCACGGTATTGAAGGATGCCGCTTCGACTGCAGTTTGGGGTTCAAGGGCCGCAAACGGTGTCTTGATTATCAATACCAAAAGGGGAACGATTGGAAAACCTGCCATTACCTACAACCTGAAAACCTCTTTTTCCAAACAGCCAGGCGCAATCCCACTGTTAAACGGTGATCAGTATTCGACACTGATACCCGAAATGAAGATGAATGCCGATGGCCTTCCGTTGGATATCAATACCAACAAGGAGTTTGCCTATGATCCGAATGATCCGTTGAATTATTACAATTACTCCGGAAATTCTGACTGGATTGGGGCCATTACCCGAATTGGGTATTCCCAGGATCACAACATTTCGATTCAAGGTGGGGGCGAAAAGGCACGTTATTATACCTCTGTCGGTTATCTGAATACCAAGGGAACCACCGTGGGAACCAGTTTGGATCGTATTACCGCCAAAATAAATCTCGATTACAATGTATCAAACAGAATAAAGTTCAGGACTGACATCACCTATACCCATGTTGTGACGGATTTCAATTATACCAGCACGATAAGGGCCGTCGCTTACAACAAGATGCCAAATATGAGCATTTACAGATACGACGAATATGGGAACCTGACCCCCAATTATTTTTCTCCTGCACAAAATATCCAGGGATATTATCCGGGAACCTTTAATCCGGTTGCCATGGCCATGGTTGGTATCAACCACCAGTTGGGTGAAAGGATTACGCCCAAATTTCAACTCCAGTATGCCTTGATACCCAATTCTGTATTGACTGCCACATTTGACGTTCAGTTCGACATCAACAACTCCAAAACACAGACATTCCTTCCACAGTTGGCCACCGGCCGGCCAACCAATGAAACTTCTGTCAACAGGGCCACCGATAGTGACGGAGACGGTTTGAACATCCAGACAAAATCAAATTTTATCTACATCCCAAAAATGAAGGAGGGTCATGCTTTCCAGGCATTGTTGTCTTTGCAGTCAAATGATACGCGTTCCATATCGCACAACGTAGCAACCACCAATACTGCTTCTGACATTCTTCAGGATCCTTCCAATCCGTCGCGAACACAAAACTCTGACCTGACATTGTCTTCCGGCTCGAGTCAGTACCGCTCCATGGGGGCGTTACTGTCGGGGCAGTATGGATATCTTGACCGCTATTTGCTCAATGTTGGCTTAAGAACCGATGGCAACTCCAGATTTGGCGCCAACAACAGGTATGGCATATTTCCATCCGTTTCAACCAGATGGCGTGTCTCAGGCGAACCTTTCATGAAGAACATCAAGGCGATTGACGAACTGAGCCTCCGTGCCAGTTATGGCCACAGTGGCAACGTTCCGAAGGACAACTATTCCTTCTTCAACTTCTACCAGCCCTACAATTACTCCTATTTGGGCATGTCTGGCGTGTATCCTTCCAACATGGAACTTACCAACTTAAAATGGGAAACTCTGATCGGGAAAAACATCGGTTTTAACCTTGGAATCTTGAAAAACAGAGTAAGAATTGATGCTGAAGCTTACCTCAACACCACCAGAGACATGTTTTATCCCGGACTTCAGATCTCTTCATTTACCGGATTTGATGCAGTCTCTATGAATGTTGGAACAATGGACAATACTGGTTGGGAAATAGGCATCAACACAATTCCTGTCAAAACGAAAGAATGGACCATTGGTTTTGATTTTAACATCTCCAAGAACATCAACAAGCTAAGGTCGGTATCTGAGTTTTATCCAAAAACAAATGGTCAGAAAATTGACAAGAATGGGGTCTATCAAACATTTTTAACGGTTGGTAATCCATTTGGCTCATATTATGGTTTCAGGTTCAAAGGTGTCTACAAAGATGCCGATGCAACCATCGCAAGAGATGCTGCCGGACAGCAGATCATTGGTCCAAATGGTCAAATCATTCAGATGCGGTTTAACTATCCATCAACTGATTATCAGTTTAAACCGGGAGATGCCATGTACGAAGACATCAACCACGACGGAAATATCGATTACAGGGACATCGTCTATCTGGGCAACGGAATTCCAAAGTTCACTGGTGGATTTGGTCCAAGCATCACCTTCAGAAACAACCTGAAACTCTCTGCTTTCTTCAATTATCGCTGGGGATACGAGTTGATCAACGGGACCAAAATGAACACCACCAACATGTATGGATACAACAACCAGAGTACCGCTGTGTTGCGTCGCTGGCGAAACCCGGGTGATGTTACCGACATGCCCCGTGCCTTGTACAACAGTGGCTACAACTGGTTGGGATCAGACAGATATGTAGAAGACGCCTCTTTCATCAGGCTTAGATCTGTGACCCTGAGGTATAATTTTCCCCAAACGCTCTTGAAAAAGATCAATCTAAAGACTGTGAGCTTTTATGCAACTGCCGAGAACTTGTTTACCTGGACAAAATACACCGGGCAGGATCCTGATGTGTTGTCGAGCCGAGACAACAATCCGCTTTCCTACAATGTGGATAACTCCATTACTCCTCCGGGAAAGACAATTTTGATGGGCATAACAGTTGGTTTTTAAGCTATTGTTAAATATAAAATTCAAACAAGATGATTCACAAAATAAAATATTTAACGTTACTCGGATTGGTTTTCCTGTTAACATCTTCCTGTAACAAATGGCTCGACCTGAAGCCTCAGGACGGGATCATCAGGCAAAATTTTTGGCAGACCAAGGAGGATGTCAAATCCGCTGTCATCGGCTGCTACTCCTCACTTCTGGGACCCATGGCACAAACACTCTTCATATGGGGGGAAATAAGAGGCGACATGGTGGCATCTACCATCAAATCTACACGCGATCAGTTGGACATGATGAATGGAAACATCTCCTCCACCAACGATATCACCAGTTGGAGAATTATTTACAAGACCATCAACTATTGCAACACCGTGATCGATTTTGCACCACAGGTTCTCGATATTGATAAAACATTCACTCAGAAAGACTTGAATGCCTATTTGGCCGAAGCCTATGCCTTGAGAGGATTGATGTATTTGTATTTGTTAAAAACATTTGGAGAGGTACCGCTTCAAATCAAATCGACTTCGAGTGACAGTCAGCTGGAACAGTTGGTAAAAAGCTCTCAGGACGATGTCTACAACCAGATTGTGAAGGATCTGGCATTTGCCGAGACCAATGCCGTGTCAACCTACAATGACAGGAACAACGACAAGGGCAGGATCACAAAATATACCGTGAACGCCATTCAGGCGGACGTTTACCTCTGGATGGAGAAATATCCTGAATGCATAGCTGCCTGCACCAAAATCATCGGATCGGGTCAGTTTGGGTTGATTGCAGGAAAAAATCCGGATGAATCCATTAATTCGCAATGGTACAATACTGTCTTTTACAACGGCAATTCGAATGAAAGTATTTTTGAATTTCAATTTGACAGCCAGCAGGTTAATCCATTCTTCTCCTTCCTGATCAACACAACAAGGCAATTTATTGGTTCCTCTTTTGTCATGGACGAAATGTATACCCTTGATTTTCTGGATGACAGGAACAAGGATATCCGTGGAGATATGTCCTCCATCAGGGCCAGTGATGGCGTGATTTGGAAATTTGCCGGAGCCAACAACACAGGGAGCATCAGGACTGCCACCTCCTCCTATGCCCATTGGTTCGTTTACCGCTATTCAGATATTTTATTGATGAAGGCAGAGGCACTTGCATGGACCGGGAAAGGCCAGGAGGCGCTTGATCTGGTTAAAGTGATCAGGAATCGCGCCAATGCCCTCCAGGCTACTGAAAAATCGCCGGATCCAATCTCGGCAGTTGAGGTTTCTGATTACATCATGGATGAGAGAGCCCGTGAATTTGCTTTCGAAGGAAAGAGGTGGTACGATATTTTGCGCAACTCCAAGCGTAACAAATATGCGCACATTCAATTTCTAATCGATATTGTCACCAAAAGTGCCCCGCCAGACAGGCAACAATATATCCTGAACAAGTACAAAGATGTCAGGAGTCATTATCTGCCAATTCATATTTATGAAATTCAGACGGATAAAAATTTGGTTCAAAACCCATTCTACCAATAATTTAACGTTTCAAAACTCGAAAAAATGAAAAGGATTTCAAAATTAAACGGCTTTATTGGTGTCATGATAAGCTTTCTCCTGGTTCTTGGGTTGGGAAGATGCAAACATGAAGCATTCGTCTATACCACCACCACCGATACAAACATTACCTCTTATTTAGAGAAATATCCGGAGAAGTTTTCGGAATTTAGAAAAGTATTGGATTTGACGGGGAATGCGAGTTTTCTCAATGCCTATGGTGCCTATACATTGTTTGCACCCACCAATGATGCCATCAAGCTTTACCTGACTGAAAAGGGCAAGACATCGATCGATCAGATTGATGTGGCTGAGCTAAAAAACATCGTGAGATTTCATCTGTTATCCGATACAATACGGTCCAATACCTTCACAGATGGGAAACTTCCATCGCTTACGATGTTTGGACAGTATCTGATTACGGGTGCTCAAAATGTCAACGGAATTACCAGAATTGTTGTTAACAGGCAGGCCAATGTGCTGCAAAGTGACATTTCTTTGGGTAACGGCATCATTCACGTCATCGATCATGTCTTGCAACCAGCCAGGTACAGTGTGGCGCAACTTATCGAGAACAATCCAAAATACTCGATTTTCAGTGCTGCCTTAAAGGCTACTGGCTTGTACGATACCCTCAATATTTTGCCTGCCAACAATCCCAATGTCAGGAGAAAATTTCTAACTGTGTTGGCCGAATCCGATTCAGTTTTGAAAGTGGCCGGTTTTAATTCATTTGCATCCTTCAAGGCAAGATATTCGACAAGTGGCGATCCTAAATTGGTAGAGGATAGTCTGCACCTTTTCATGGCCTACCACATCCTTTACGATGCCAAATACCTCGCCGATATTGCTTCGTCGCAATCTCAAACGACGCTTGCACCGCTCGAAATCATCACCTCAAGCCTTGTAGGCACTACAATTTTAATCAACGATGTTACCTTTCAGGGAGTTCACGAGCAGGGTGCTCCCCTCGACAGAATTGCCAGCGACATGTCGGCTACGAACGGCGTCTTAAACAGTGTCCAACAACACTACATCCTGAAAATCAGGAAACCTTCGAGGGTCGATTGGGATGTTGCCGATCAGCCTGAAATAAGGAAAATGAGCTCTATCTTCCGAAAATCGACCACAACTGCTTCGTGGCTCAAGACAGCGGGCAATCCTTTTGTGGATATTGACTGGCAAGATGGTGCAATGGCCTTCGGTCCAACCTATTCGTGGAGTCCTGCGAGTACCATCACCCAGTATGCACTTTATTCGGATCTCTTGATCCTTCCACTTGGAGGGCCGAACCGAATTCTTTGGATGGAGTTTAAGACCCCGTTGATAGTCAGGGGGAAATACAAAGTATGGGTCGGATACAGGAATCAAAAGCAATCGGGAAGTTCTTTGAATGTAAACCAGGTTTTAATTGATGGGGTTGCCTTGCCCAAGTTGCTCGAATTTACTGTGGCCAGACCTGTTGGAACGGATGCCGAACTGGAGGCGCAGGGATGGAAACAATACAGCGAAAACGCCAGTACCAATTTTGGTGCCAGGTTGCTGGGAGTCATCGACATCAAAACTACAGATCGTCATATTTTTAGGATTCAAAACATCACAGGAACCCAAAATAACAACAATTTGGATCTTGTTCAATTTATTCCAATCAACGACGATCAGGTATATCCGCGTTTTAAACCCGATGGCACTCAAATACCAAGGCCTTGAAATTCAATTAGTTACTATCCTGCTAAGCAGAAATGACGGTGAAAAGTTGACCAAGTATTAATCATTTAGAAGTAGAAAAATGTTGCCAGTTAAAAATCAGTTTTACATCTTCCTAACCCTTTTGGTGGCCGGTCTGATCGCCGGATGTACCGATAAATGGGAAGATCACAACAAAATTCAGGATACTATTCTGTCGGAAAACTTGCTTTCGCAAATACAGAAAAACCCTGATCTGACGAAATTTGCAGAATTTCTGAACAAGACAGGATACGATAAGATTGTGGCCTCCTCCAAGACATTTACCATTTGGGCGCCCACCAATCTGGCCCTTCAAAACCTCGACGTGGCTATCGTGAATGATACAGCCAAACTGAAACCTTTCGTGGCCAACCACATATCGAATCAATCGTATTTTACGAGCATGCCGAACCCTACACTTACCATCAGAACTTTGAATGGAAAGAATGTCATGTTCACCAAGACGAAATATGAGGAGGCAAACATCATTGCTCCTGACAGATATGTCGGAAATGGTGTGATCCATACCATCGACATGGGGGTTTTGCCAAAATTGAATGGATGGGAATATCTGAATAGCTCTGCAGCCTCGCTGCAAAAGACTTTTCTGCAATCCTTGAATTATACCTACAGAGACTCTTCCAGGGCCGAGGTTATTGGGATCGATCCCAAAACAGGAATTCCTATCCTGAAAGAGGGTACAGGATATTTCCCCAAAAATTACTTTCTTCAACGTGCAGCAGATCTGAGTTATGAAGATGCCAGATTTACTTTTGTGGTATTGACGGATGCAGCTTATGCTGCCGAAAAAACCAAATTGAGCAAATATTATACTGTCAATAACCCACTCGCAACTGCGGCCCGCAATTCCTTTGTCTCTGACAGTATCACCAATTGGAACATTGTAAAGGATTTGGCATTCAAGGGTGATTATTCGCTGACCTCCCTGCCCGATACCTTAACTTCAAACGACAGTACCAAAATTCATCTCGATAAGAGCGCTGTATTGCAAACCATCAAGGTCAGCAATGGTGTTGTTTATGTGATGAACCGTGTCGATTACAAGATGTCACGCAAGATCAAACCAGTCATTGTTGAGGGAGAGTACTACGTCAGCCACTATGGAAATTATGGAACCAGGAGTATCATTACCCGCAGGAATCCAAATACCAATGTGAATTTCACCGAACTTTATTTTTACAACTCCGGAGTAGCCTCCTATTGGGTCAAGTACCAGCCCACACTCAATTATCTAACCTACAAGGTCTACTGGATGGCAGTTCGTGATTTTAACACCACTGCAGTTGCTCCCGCTGTACCTGTCATGTTTTCGCAGCGGCTTGCTTTTGGAACAACTGCCTTGTTGCCGGCATTCCCTTACAAACAGATCGATCTGTTGAATTATACTGAAGTTTATTTAGGTGATTACACGGTGGCCAGCTATGGGAAATTGGACACTTTTTTGGTTGGTGCTACGACAACTACCAACGGAACTAATTCACTCGTACTGGATTATATAAAAATGGTACCTGTAATAAATTAATACTATGCATTCATTCAAACTTAACTTTATGTTTCTATCGAATAAAGCTGGCGGGAGAATATTTCTAATGAGCTTGTTGATTGCATTGTCAAATATACATGCAACCGCTCAGAAAGTCTCAGCCGATAGTACATCCGCTGTTGCAACCATCCACCAGAAGGGTGAATTCAAAGTATCGGGGACTGTAAGGGAAGCTGCTACCGGGAAAGCCTTGCCAGGTATTAACATCAGTGTGCAGGATTTTTCTGCTGCATTGTCGGATGACAAAGGATATTACAGCATTACTGTACCTGTTGCAAGTGCTGCCCTGTTGGTTTCAGGGCCTGGCTATCAGGCAAAAGAGGTGGCATTGAAAGGACGGACTGTGATTGACATTGATTTTTACGAAGATGCCTTCATTTCTGCTTACGACAACGCCATCATGCCATTTGGCGCAAAACCCTTGAATCAAATAGTTCAATCGGTTGGTTCTATCAATTCTAACGGAAACTGGGAGCGTTCGGGCGAAACACCAGATTCGTGGCTGCAGGGCAAAGTGACGGGTGTCAATGTGATCAGACGTTCGGGGACTCCTTCCATCGGAGCGGATCTGTTTCTGCGGGGATTTAATTCATTGTATGCAACCAACCAACCACTTTATGTAGTCGATGGTGTCATTTATGATGTAAATTCTTATGGCAATTCTTTGGTGACCGGACATGCAACAAATCCTTTGGCTGATATTGATGTTAAAGATATTGAGAGCGTTACAGTAATCAAGGATGCTGCTTCAATGTATGGAACAAGAGGTGGAAATGGAGTCGTACTGATTACGACAAGCACAGCCAGGGATGTGGCAACTAAAATTGATTTTGCTGTTTATGGAGGGTTCAATTTCGTCCCACGACAAATACCCGTCCTGAAGGCGGGTGATTTTCGTACCTATATTTCTGAAATTGCCAAAAGTTCAGGCATGAATGATGATCAGATCCAAGCCTTGCCTTTCATGAATGACAATCCTGCAAATCCTGATTATTTCAGGTACCACAACGAAACAAATTGGCAGAAAGAGGTGTTGAAAAACAGCTTTAACCAAAATTTTCATTTGAAAGTGACAGGTGGCGACGATATTGCAACGTATGCACTTTCTTTGGGTTATACGACGAATAGAGGCATCATCAGCGGCACCGGCCTAAACAGGTATTTTATGCGGTTCAATGCAAATTTAAAGTTGACTTCAAAATTGGCGGCCTTTACCAATCTCTCATTTACGAGCAGCCAGCAGGATCTGAAGGATCAGGGGATCAATACAAAAACCAACCCTTTGTACCTTGGCCTGGTAAAAGCTCCTTTTCTTCCTGTCTATCAATTGGGTAATGATGGTGCACAGTCTCCGATTCTGGCAGATGCCGATATTTTCGGAGTCAGTAACCCATCTGCTGCGATACAAAAAATCCAGGATTTGAACAAGAATTATCGTTTTTCGGGTTCATTTGGGTTGAAATATGAATTTTCCAAAAGAATCAGCCTCAGCTCCCTGTTCGGCATCACCTTCGACAAAGTGCGTGAGAATATTTTTGTTCCCAACAACGGTATCTCGCACGATACCCTGAGCCTCGCTATTGCAACCAACCGGTCCGGTAGCAACGTGCAGTGCCTGTTTTCAATTTTTAACGACACCCGTATCTCCTACCATCAAACATTCAGGCGGATTCATGAGTTTTCTGCCAACCTTGGCGCCAGATACAACAACAGCAGCAGTCAGTCTGATTTTGGCTTGGGATACAATTCGGCAACCGATAATTTTGTAAGTGTAGGCATGGGATCTATCGCCTTGCGCAAGGTAGGTGGACAGATTGGCGATTGGAACTGGTTAAATACTTATCTTAATGCCGATTATAAATTGCTAAGCCGCTATTTTGTCTCCTTCAATGCGGCCTTGGATGGTTCCTCCAGATTTGGCAAAGAGATACCCAATGGAAAGGCCCTCTCGCTGAACGGAAATAAATTTGCATTTCTTCCTTCGCTTGCGGCAGGTTGGTTGATCTCCTCCGAAAAATGTATGTCGCAGGTCAAATTTGTTGACCTCCTCAAACTGCGCCTCAGCTATGGGTTGACAGGCAATGACGACATCGGAAATTACAGTTCACAGAAATACTATGTTTCTCAGAATTTGTTGGGAATGGAAGGACTCGTCAGGGGAAATATTGGCAATCCTGAATTGAAATGGGAAACTGTCTCTAAGTTTAATGCCGGAATTGATGCATCTCTCTTAAAGGAGAGGCTGACACTTGGCATCGATTTTTTCAGCAACAGAACGACCGATATGATGGTCTTTGAACCCATAAATATTGCCAGCGGTTTCCCTTATGCCCTCACCAACAACGGAGGCATGAAAACAAAAGGGGTTGAACTGACTGTAAATGGCAGGGTCATCAACAGCAGATTAAAATGGGATGTTGGATTGAGCCTGAGCACATCAAAAGGTGAGATTACTAAAATTCCGAATAACAGTCTGATAACCAACTATGGAGGTGCTTTTGTGCTGACAGCTGTAGGAAGTGCGCCAAATCTTTTCTATGGATACAAGACCAATGGCATTTATGTTTCGGATGCAGAAGCAGCCAGTTCCGGACTTTCGAACAGAGATGCCGGCGGCAATTTGATTCCTTTTCGTGGCGGAGATGTCAAGTTTGTCAACAGCAATGGAGACAAGGTGATAGACGATAAGGACAGGCAGGTAATAGGAAATCCAAATCCGGATTTCACTGGCTCAATCAGCAATGTCTTATCCTGGAAAAGATGGTCGATGGATGCATTGATTACCTTCAGCAAGGGAAATGACATTTTTAATTATACCCGCTCCCGGCTCGAATCGATGTCAGGCTTTGAAAACCAGACTCCTTTGGTTTTAAACAGGTGGCGGGCTGACGGTCAGGTCACATCGGTTCCAAAGGCGGTATGGGGAGATCCTTCCCTCAATTCCAGATTTTCAGATCGTTGGATTGAGGATGGATCCTATGTTCGCCTGAGAACGCTCTCGGTAACCTTTGATTTTCCTGTTAAGGAAGGCTATCTGGTCAAATACGCCAAAATATATGTTACCGCGAACAATTTACTCACCTTCACCAAATATTTGGGATATGATCCTGAGTTCAGTGCCACAGGAAGTCCGTTTTCACAAGGAATGGATGTCGGCCTGGAACCACAGTTCAAATCCATACAATTGGGTGTTAGAATAGGTTTATAATTCCCGACTACCATCAAAAAATTAAATTACAACATGAAAAAGAGACTGCTAAAAATATTGATCACTGTTTTCACGGTAGTGGTGTTCCTGGGAATCAATTCCTGTAGCAAGATGTTTGACATACAGCCAAAATCGGCTGTTTCTGACGCGCAAATGTATCGGAATGTTTACGATGCAGATGCCGCAGTGATAGGTATTTATGGAAAATTTCTGAACGTCCTCGACCAGTATGTCATCCTCAATGAAGTAAGATCTGATCTTACGGACGTAACTTTAAATGCCAACCAGTATCTGAAACAACTGAACACACATGCTGTCGTTGAGGGTAATCCATATGCCAATCCGCTACCATTTTATGAGGTCATTTTGAACTGCAACGATGCTTTGAAAAATTTCAAGCTCATGCGCACAGCACTGAAAATGACCGAAGATGAGTTCAACCAGCGTTATTCCGATATTGGGGCTCTACGTTGCTGGTTGTATCTTCAACTTGGTGTCCAGTTTGGCGCGGTACCCTATGTTACAGAGCCTATTGACAATATCAACGACCTGAAAGATGCCTCCAAATTCCCCAAAATCGGATTGGATCAGTTGTTGGATAACCTGGTTCAGTTTATGGAGTCCATACCCTTTAAATCTCCCTATCCTACCGGGAGTTCGCTGCTCAGTACCTACGATACCTATTATACTGAAAAAATATTCATCAACAAGAATTGTCTTTTAGGCGATTTATATCTCTGGAAGGGAAGTTGGACAAAGGCCGCAACTGCCTACCGGGAAGTCATCAGAATCGGTGAAATTCCATATGTCGTCAATCCGGGAGAGCAATATTACGAATATTACAAATTGGGTTATACCTCGAACCTGAGCGGCGGAAACTGGATGAATATTTTCCGACAGCCATTTGGTGAACGTTATTCCAATTATGAGATCATGTGGAACCTTCCCTATGACAAGAATTTTAATCCTAAAAATCCTTTTATCGATCTCTTCTCTTCTTCTGGTAATTACCTGTTAAAGCCTTCTGATTTAGCCATTAACAACTGGAATTTACAAATCAGGAACGACAACGGCATACTCCCCGGAACACCGACCGACATCAGGGGACTAAACGCTTCTTACAAAGGAACAATTGGTCAGTATGAGGTCAACAAGTACACTTCCAATTATAGCCAGATGCTGCCGTTCGAAACAAATGGCAAGGTAATTCTCTACCGGGGGGCTACTTTGTTTCTGAGATTTGCCGAAGCAGCCAACCATGATGGTCGCGACCGGATTGCCTACTCCTTCCTGAACAATGGGATTTCAACAAATTTTGATCCAGTGCCCGGTGGTGGTAATGCAAGGGATGTTACCAATATTCAACAAACCAGATTTGGCAATTACCTGACAGGTCCCTACGAGACGGCCCCTTATTACTTTGACGCTCGCGTCGGAGATTATCCGCAGTTCAGAAATACCTGGTATCGTAACATAGGTGTAAGATCCAGGGCCTCAAACAGAAATGCATCTGTTGATTCTACCAGGTCTTTCAACATGGGCGTCATGCCAAGAATATTGACCAATGGTGTGAATCTGATGAACGACATGGATGACCTCCTTATCGATGAATCAGGACTGGAAACTGCCTTTGAAGGAAACCGCTGGGGCGACTTGTTGAGAATAGCACTGCGCAGAAAGGCGACAGATCCAAATTATCTCGCCAACAAGATCGGTGCAAAATTCGACGCAGCCCACAATGCCGATGGAGCCGCCGTTAAAGCAAGATTAAAAGATCCTGCCAATTGGTACTTGCCTTTTACCTGGAAGTAGGCCCGCCCCCTGGTAAAATACATTCACCCGATGGCAGTTGGTTGAAGGCAAAAATTTTGATTCAGGCAATATCTCAGCGAAGATATTGCCTGAACTACTTAAACTTCTTACTTTCTTGTGGATCTCTCCTTAACAGGAAGCTGTCGCTGATTGACATCCTTAAAAACTCATTATTTCAACCGCCAAAACTATGAAATCGAATTTTTGCCTTTTTGCCATTGCTTTTTGTGCCATGTTGGTCCCTGTAGGAGGCAGCTATGGTCAAATTGGGACCAGGTTCCCCTCAGAACGTAAAATTGTAAAAGACCCAGTAACAGGAACACTGCTCACCTTTTTAACAAGTAATCCTAAAGGCGATTCCAAGATTTACCAAACTCATCCGCAATGGACCTCCGACGAGAATTGGTTGATCTTTCGTTCCAATCGGGTGAAAGGTGAGGCCATGGCCGTCCACGAGAAAAGTGGTGATATTGTTCAGGTTAGCGAAGGCGGCTTCACCGGAATGCTTTGCGTCGCCCGAAAATCAATGAAACTGTTCTTCATGAGAAATAGCTCTGGAACAGATGACAAATCCAGGAACAAATCGATTCAAATCATCGAAGTCGATCTTGCCAAACTCTTCAAAGATAGTGAGGCGGGCACATCAAAGAGTGCAGACAATTACCAACGCGTCTGTGGCACGATTCCGGCTGAAATGGGGGCAGGAGGAGACATGGCCCTGGATGCTGACGAAGATTTTGCCTATTTCCGTGTTGGCAAAGAGGAGGCAGCCAAACACCTTGCCGCTGACACAAAAATTGAGTCTGATTTTGGTCCGCGTAAAATGGGTGCTGGGCCGGCTGGTCTTGCAAAAATGAACCTGAAAACGGGTGAATTGACCTACATCATCTCGGTGCCCTTTCAAATTGGGCATGTTCAGAGCAATCCATGGGTAAAGGGTGAAATCATTTTCTGCTGGGAAACTGGTGGTAAATCACCACAACGTACCTGGACGGTGATGGCCGATGGGAGCGGACTCCGCCCAATCTATCCCGAGGCAACCTACGAATGGGTTACCCATGAAGCCCTGTTTTCGCGCGATGAAGTGGCGATTGCGATCATGGGTCATAGAAAGATCCAGGGTACTTTTGGCGGGAATACGACTCCCGGTACGGCCGTCAGTGGTTCAAATCCGGGACAGGAGGCTGCCTGGGGTCCTTCTGGGACCCGTGAAAAACCTACCGGATTGGGAATCGTTAACCTGAGAACGAGAGAAATGACCATCATTGGTCAGACTCCGTCGGGCAGCGGATTGTGGCATGTAAATGGTTCGGCAGATGGCAGATGGGCAGTTGGCGATGACTTTTCGCGCAGCATCTATTTGTTAGACAGGTCATCAAGGGAAATGATAGTCCTTTCCGCCGGACACAAGGACACCGCATCCGATCACCCTCATCCGACCTTTAGTCCGGACGGTACCCGAATCGAAATTCAATCTGCCATGCTTTCTGAAGACAACAAGTCCATGAACATCTGCATCATTCCTGTTCCCCAGTCGTGGTTAGACAGGAAAACCACTACTTCTCCGGCAAAATAGCTCGCCAGACCGATAAATGTATTTGGATGAAATAGCCATGCGGAATTTATACACACCAAACGAAAATGATGGTATGGCTATCACATCTGGCCATTAAAAAGCAAATTGTGAACAGATGAATTCAACAATTAGATTTTCAATAGGTATATTCCTTCTGTGCGCATCACATGCTGCATGGTCTTTACCGGGTTTCCAAAGGAAAAAATTAAATTTCAATGCAGATTGGAAAATGCATGTTGGAGATCAAACCGGAAATGAGTCTATCCAAAAGGATGATGCGCAATGGCAAAAAGTAACCTTGCCACACGCCTTTAATGAGGATGATGCCTTTAAAAAATCCATCAATGAACTCACTACTGGGGTTGTATGGTACCGAAAAAACTTTAGGATTCCCGAAGAAGCGAAGGGTAAGAAAGTGTTTGTCGAGTTTGAAGGAATACGGTTGGCAGGAGAGTTTTACCTGAATGGGAAATGGATCGGAAGGAGCGAAAATGGGGTCATGGCATTTGGGTTTGACCTCACCGGCCAGCTCAAATTGGATTCAATAAATGTGCTTGCCGTCAGGATAGACAACAGCTGGACTTACCGGGAAATTGCGACGCAAACCCCTTTCCAATGGAACGATAGAAATTTCTACGCCAACTATGGAGGCATCAACAAGAATGTTTTTCTTCATATCACCGACAAGCTTTACCAGACGCTTCCACTCTATTCTTCACTAGGAACCACAGGGAACTATATCTATGCAACCAACTTTGATGTTCCAAACAAATCTGCCACCATCCAGGTTGAATCTCAGGTTAAAAATGAAAATTCCGTACCACAGACTGTTCAACTGGAGGTAGAGGTTGCCGATAGGGAGGGAAAAATGATGGCCACTTTTCAGGGTACTTCCCTAACCCTAAAAGCCGGTGATTCAGGCATCCTAAAGGCAAATACCGACCTGAAGGGGGTTCATTTCTGGAGTTGGGGATATGGATATTTGTATACTGTCACTTCAAAACTCAAAGTCGACGGAAAAGTGGTGGATGTTGTCAAAACAGCAACTGGCTTTAGAAAGACCGAATTCGGCAATGGCACAGTCAAACTGAACGACAGGGTCATTCAGCTAAAGGGGTATGCCCAACGTACCACCAACGAATGGCCGGCGATAGGATTGTCGGTGCCTGCCTGGCTGAGCGATTACAGCAATCAACTGATGGTCAAAGGCAATGCCAATCTGGTCAGATGGATGCATGTAACTCCCTGGAAACAAGATGTCGAATCATGCGACCGTGTTGGATTGATGCAGGCTATGCCGGCAGGCGATTCCGAAGGAGATGCCTCCGGCCGCCGCTGGGAGCAACGAACAGAATTGATGAAGGATGCCATCATTTACAACAGGAACAACCCGAGCATCATCTTTTACGAATGCGGAAACAAGGGCATCAGCGAGGATCACATGCAACAAATGATTTTGATCCGCAATGAATTTGACCCATTCGGTGGACGAGCGATAGGCGCCAGAGAGATGCTTGACAGTAAAATTGCCGAATACGGAGGTGAAATGCTCTACATCAACAAGAGTGCAGGCAAACCACTCTGGATGATGGAATATTCACGCGATGAAGGTATGCGCAAATATTGGGATGAATTTACTCCCCCATTCCACAAAGATGGCGATGGACCTCTCTACAAGGGCCAACCGGCTCCGGAATACAACCACAACCAGGACTCCCACGCCATCGAAGATGTCAGAAGATGGTTTGATTACTGGAAGGAAAGACCGGGCACTGGAAAACGTGTTAATTCGGGAGGAGTGAACATCATCTTTTCAGAATCGAACACCCATTTCAGGGGCGAATCCAATTATCGGCTCAGCGGAGAGGTAGACGCCATGCGTATTCCCAAAGATGGCTATTGCGCAAACCAGATCATGTGGGACGGATGGGTCGACAACGAAAAAAGCGGCATTCATATCCTGGGCCACTGGAATTATGCCCCGGGTATTGTGAAAAATATCTATGTTGTATCTTCCTGCGAGAAAGTAGAGCTATTTGTGAATGGTCAAAGTGCCGGTTTCGGTGAAAAAAGCAGCCACTTTCTCTTTACATTCAAAAATATAGCGTGGGAACCCGGAACCATCAGGGCAATTGGTTTTGATGCAGATGGAAAACAGGAATGCGAAGCAAGCCATCAAACCTCAGGGCCCCCGGTGGCCATCAGACTGTCCAGGATTCAAAGTCCGGTGGTCTTCAAAGCAGATGGTGCAGACCTTGCCTTGTTTGAGGTAGAAGTAGTCGATAAATCTGGTAATCGCTGCCCAACTGCCTTGAACATGATTCAATTCGCATTGAAGGGGCCTGCCGAATGGCGTGGTGGAATCGCACAAGGACCCGGAAATTGTATCCTGTCCAAATCCCTTCCTGTCGAATGTGGCGTCAACAGGGTGTTCATTCGTTCTACCCTCCAAGCGGGTAGAATTGTGTTGACCGCTAATTCCGAAGGGTTAAAAGCCGGTACAATAGCTTTGAATTCTGCCCCTTTCAAGGTTAAGGACGGCCTTTCAGATGGCTTGCCTGGAGATGGTTTAACAGGAAACCTTGACCGCGGTCCGACGCCTTTGTCTCCCTCTTTTAAGGTTTCGCGGATTCCTTTAACCATCCAAAAGGCAACCGCAGGATCCAACGAAGACAAAGTTGGCCTTAGTTTTGACGACAATGAAAAAACCATGTGGACCAGCGATGGAAAGAGTTCTGCCGCTTGGATCAGGTACGAACTCGAAAAAGAGTCTTCGGTAAACGAAGTCACATTGAAAGTAAATGGCTTTAGGACCAAGAGTTATGCCATCCGCATTGATGTTGGTGAAACCATTGTTTGGGAAGGAAATACACCCCGCAACCTGGGTTATTGTACCATGACATTTCCTCCGGTGACAGGTCGTTCGGTAAAAATTCAATTGTTGGAAGGGGCAGCCGCGCTGGAGGACAGAAATGTCGAAATCAATGGCAAATCGTTGGATGATGGAATAAAGAGTGAAAATGCAACGGGTAAGACAATTCTCAGTATCCTGGAAGCTGAGATTTTTGAAAGACCAAAACCATAAAACGAACCACTTAATTTGGAACTGGGAATATTAAAAACAAAATTTACTACCATGAGACACAGTTTGTCAGGAACAAGAAATATTTTGACTTTGTTGGCTTTTTTACTTGTAACGGTGTCGTTGGCATCCGCACAAAGGCAGATGGAAAATCTCGATCGTGGAGTGGTTGCCCTGCGAACTGCCACCGATTCAGTTTACATTGGTTGGCGTATGTTGGGAACCGAATCAGAAGATATATCCTTCAATGTTTACCAACAGGCAGGTAATAAAAAACCTGTCAAAATTAACAAGAACCCGGTTATCGAAAGCACCAATTTTGTCGCAGGTTCAATAAATTTTGCGAAAGACAATGCCTGGTTTGTAAAAAGTATCTTAAATGGCATTGAACAGGAGGCCAGTAAACCGTTTGCCATGAAGGCCGATGCGCCAATCCAGCAATATATCAACATCCCTCTTCAAACACCTGCAGGATATGCACCCAACGATGCTTCCGTTGGCGATCTTGATGGTGACGGTGCTTATGAAATTGTTCTGCACCAGACCGGCAGGGGCATTGACAATCCATCACCAGGTATTTCGGGCGTTCCGATATTTCAGGCGTATAAGATGGATGGAACCTTGTTGTGGCAAATAAATCTGGGAAAGAATATTCGCGAAGGAGCCCATTATACCCAGTTCATGGTGTACGATCTCGATGGCGATGGCATTGCCGAGTTTGCCTGCAAGACTGCCGACGGAACCATCGACGGTTTGGGCAAAATAATTGGTGATTCGACCAAAGACTACCGAAATTTGGACAAGTCCAGCGGTACTTTCTATGGCAAAGTATTGGCCGGCCCTGAATATTTCACAATTTTCAGCGGTAGAACGGGTGAAGCGCTGGCAACCACCGACTACATCCCGAACCGTTTTCCGCTCAATGGCTGGAATGGTCATGGTGGAAATGGCGGAGGCGACAGCTCGGGAAACCGTGTCGACCGTTTTCTGGCTTGTATTGCCTACCTGGATGGTGTACATCCCAGCGTCGTCATGTGCCGTGGTTATTATGGCCGTTCGGTTCTGGCAGCCTGGGATTGGAGAGAGGGGAAACTTACCTCGCGTTGGGTTTTTGACAGCAAAGAAGCAGACAACCCTTTCTCGGGACAGGGTAACCACAATTTAAGTGTCGCGGATGTGGATGGAGACGGGAAAGATGAGATCATCTACGGCTCGATGGTGGTTGACCACGATGGCAAAGGATTGTTTTCAACCGGATTCAGGCATGGTGATGCGATCCATGTGGGGAAATTTATCCCAGGGAGACAGGGATTGCAAGTGTTTGGAATTCATGAAATTGAAGAGAAAACAACGGGTCCGGGAGCGACAGTATACGATGCAAAAACAGGTGAGGTCTTGTACAAAGGATCCATCAACAAGGATGTAGGAAGAGGCGTTGCAGAGGATATTGATCCTTCCAATCCCGGTGCAGAGATGTGGTTTTCAGGTTCTGATGGACTGTTGAACATGAAGGGTGAAAGAATAGGTGAAGCCCCCCAGTCGACCAATTTTTTGGTTTGGTGGGATGGCGATCTGAGTCGGGAGTTGCTCGATGGCAATCATATAGATAAATACAAGGCAGGCAGACTTTTCACTGCCGAGGGTTGTGTGTCCAACAATGGCACAAAATCTACGCCGGTTCTGAGTGCCGATCTGTTCGGCGACTGGCGCGAGGAGGTCATCTTCAGAACTTCCGACAACCAAAATCTCCGGATATACACCACGACCATCCCAACCAGCCACCGGATTCCTGCTTTGATGCACGATCCACAGTACCGTTTGGCTGTGGCAACTCAAAATGTAGCCTACAATCAGCCTCCTCATACAAGTTTCTTCCTGGGTACAGGAATGCAAATGGCTCCGAAACCCAATATCATTTTAGTTGGGCAGAAGAAGTTGGTAAAGGAGATGAAAAAATAGCGCCTTTTAATCAGTGCTGGTTGACATTTTGGTGGATGGAATTGAATTTAAAATTTAATAAAATGCTACGAATCAAACTTTTGGTTGTTCTCTCATGCTGTTCTTTGCTACCCATTACCTCTTCAGTGCTTCTCGCGCAAAATACCAGAGAGGCCGCCCGAAGGATTCAAAATTTTGACGCCGGTTGGCGATTCATCAGGCAGGATGCCAAAAATGCGGAAATTCCTTCTTTTGATGATGATGGCTGGCGGATACTCGATCTTCCCCATGATTGGAGCATCGAAGGAGCTTATGACAAGGAAAATCCCACGGGTAGGGGCGGTGGATATTTGCCTTCCGGAATTGGCTGGTACAGGAAACATTTTGTACTGAATGATGACGGTGCCAATAAAAAGATCTCAGTAGAGTTTGATGGTGTGATGGCCAATGGTGATGTCTGGATCAACGGGTTTCACCTGGGCAAACGCCCTTATGGATACATCAGCTTTGGCTATGACCTGACCTCACATCTGAATTTTGGGAAAGGAGAAACCAATGTCCTCGCAGTCAGGGTCGACAACGCTGTCCAGCCAGCTTCGAGGTATTATACCGGTGCAGGTATTTACAGGCATGTACGGCTGATGGTCACAAACCAGGTTCATTTCGACAAATGGGGAATCTATGTCTCTGCGCTACAGGTAAGTACCAAAAAGGCAACCATAAAATCTCAGGTGAAGATCGACAATGAGTCTTCAGTCAACGCAAGCATTGTACTGGAAACCAATCTGGTAAGCCCATCCGGGAAAATTGTAAAAACTATTGAATCGAAGCAATCATTGCCTGGAAAAACATCCGTAACCATCAATCAGTCGGTCGAAGTGGAGGACCCTCAATTGTGGAGTTCAGACCAGCCAAATCTTTACAAAGTACTTACCAGGATTAAATCAGGCAAAAATTCCATCGATGAACAAACCGATTTATTTGGTATTCGCGAGAGTAAATTTGAGGCAGCATCAGGTTACTGGTTAAATGGGAAAAATATTAAAATCAAAGGCGTTTGCCTGCACCATGACGCGGGTGCATTGGGTGCTGCCGTTCCTTTGAGAGCCTGGGAACGCCG
Source organism: uncultured Tangfeifania sp. (assembly GCA_964528535.1). Lineage (GTDB taxonomy): Bacteria > Bacteroidota > Bacteroidia > Bacteroidales > Prolixibacteraceae > CAINVV01. The sequence continues at coordinate 22,527 of CAZGSQ010000049.1, forward strand.
GTTGGAATTGTTGAAAATGGCAGGAGTCAATGCCATCCGCACTGCACATAACCCGGTAGCGCCAGAATTTCTGGATTTGTGTGATCGGATGGGCTTCCTGGTAATGGATGAGACCTTTGATACCTGGACGGCCGCAAAACCGAATGGAGAGAAAGGTTACAACCAATTCTTTTCGCAATGGTGGGACAAAGACACCCGAGACATGGTGCTTCGCGATAGAAACCATCCTTCGATTATAATTTATAGTGTTGGAAATGAGATTCATGATAATTTGAACGACTCAACCGGATTTAAAAAATACAAGGACCAGCAGGATTTGATTCATCAGTTGGATCCCGGCCGGCCGGTAACAATGGCACTGTTCCGTCCCAATGTATCAAAGGTATACTCGAATGGTTTTATAGAAAAGATGGATGTAGTTGGACAGAACTACCGTGAAAACGAGCTGGTGGCCATTCATTTGGCGAAACCTGATCAAATTGTACTGGGTACCGAAAACGGGCATGCCCTTTCGGCCTGGCTTGCCATGCGCGACAACCCATTCATTTCGGGACAGTTCTTGTGGATTGGATTCGATTATCTGGGGGAGGCCCAATGGCCGAATATATCATTTGACAAAGGCTTGTTCGATAGGACAGGCGGATGGAACAACCTGGGTTTGCAGCGCCAATGCTGGTGGTCTGATCAACCTGTCGTTCGTCTTGTGAGAAAAGAGGAGAATGCAGGAGTCGGTGACTGGGTTGCCAATTGGACCCCCGTTGACTTTGGCACCTATGATGATGCCCGGGTCCAGGTCTACAGCAATTGTGAAGAGGTTGAATTGTTTCTAAATGGAAAATCTTTGGGATCGAAGGCAAAACCGGCCGATGATTCGCCACGAGCCTGGGAGGTAACTTTCGAAAAGGGATCTTTAAAGGCAATCGCAAAAAACGGAGGGAAGGAAGTAGCCTCTGATGAACTTCAATCAGCAGGAGATCCTGTCGGAATCCGGCTTGAGGTGGATCGGCCACAAATTTCTAAAAGTTGGGATGATCTGTGCTATGTCACTGCAAAAGTGGTGGATAAGAATGGTATTGTCTGTCCGAATTCTGAGAAGTTGATCACATTTAACATCTCTGATTCAGGCGTTGTGGCAGCAGTCGACAATGGTGACGTTGCCAGCCACGAACCCTACCAGGCACTCAGCCGTCATGTTTTTCGTGGTCAATGTGTTGCAATTATCAGGGCCAAATCAGCAGCCGGCATGATCAAGGTCACGGCAAGTTCTGCCGCACTATTACCTGGTGAAGCAACAGTTGAAATCAAGCATTAAACGGCCGGATGTTAGCAGATTTTTTCTATGAATTGATTTTGCTATTTTTGAATCCTCAAAAATCCGCCAAAACAGCAACCGGCAAATTGGAAGTGATTTGGAAGTCTGCACTGAAGCAGTAACAATTATAAATTTTTCAGCATGGCACGTTTCAAAAGATTGATGGTTCTTCAAACGCTTACAGCGACGGGCATTGTTCCGCTTTACTACAACAAAGACGCTTCGGTGGTGAAGCAGGTCGTCAAGGCATGCTATGCTGGTGGAGCGAGGGTCTTTGAGTTCAACAACCGTGATGATTTTGCCCATGAACATTTTGCTGCGGAACACCAGCTGGGCACTGCACGATGTCTAGAGATTATGTTGGTTGTCGCATCGTTGGTCGCCGCCGCCACTAGCACCAACTACCTTATCATTCTGGCAATTAACGTATTTT
>CAZGSQ010000050.1:0-9949 GCA_964528535.1 uncultured Tangfeifania sp.
CTACACGGCTCTGAACACTCTTTCCCTACACGACGCTCTTCCGATCTGGATGGTACGAACCAGCCATCGTGAAATTCATCCTTGTCGCATTGTGCACCATAGGGATCCTGCTGCACAGATTTACGGTGGTTGGTGATGGTTTTGGCACTGGCATTGAGCCAGTTGCTGCAAGGGAGGTCTTTCATCCACCAATGACCGGTTCCGCAGTGGTTGAAGATCATGTCCATGATCATTTTGATCCCTCTCTTTTTGGCTTCGGTGCCCAGTTGCCGGTAATCTTCGTTGCTGCCATAGCGACGGTCGACCCTGTAAAAATCGGTGGTGGCGTAGCCGTGGTAGGAGGCATGCGGCATGTCATTTTCGAGCACCGGATTTAGCCACAAGGCGCTGTAACCCTGGTCGGCCACATAGTTCAGGTGGTCGAGCATTCCCTTGATGTCACCGCCATGCCGGCCGTACTGGTCGGCCTGATTGAGTTTGTCGGCCATCCCCGGAAGGGAGTCGTTCGTCGGATCGCCATTGGCGAACCTGTCGGGCATGATCAGGTAGAGCACGTCTGAACTGTTAAACCCGATCCTGCTGGCTGAGCCTGCCTCACGCGCCTTCAGCTCATAGTTAAAAGTTTGAACTGCCTTTCCATTGAGCATGAACTGGATAAGGAACTTTCCCGGTAGGGTATTCCCAGCAATTTTCAGATTCAGGAAAAGATAATTTGGGTTTTCAACGGAAACGACCGATTCAAGAGAAACGCCTGGGTAATCGATAACCGGTTTGGTGGTGGAGATTTGGTTGCCATGGACCAGCAGTTGCAACTCGGAATTTTTAAATCCGACCCACCAAAAGGAGGGTTCGACACGCTCCAACAGTGGTTTTGTGGCAGCTTGACCTGCAAAAGCCATTGTACAAAACAACAGCATGATTGCAGTTTGCATCCTAAAAATACCGTTTCTTTTCATTCTAAAAAATAGTTTAATTGTTTTATATTTGGTAACATATATCAAATCAACGTTTTATCTGTGGTCCAATGGTGGCTGTCGGTTGTTTTAGTTCTGTAATGATCTGACCATTGGCAGGCAAAACAAGTTCTTTCCCGTAGACTGCCATTTTTATTTCGCTGTCTGAATGGTTTTCGAACGTTATATTTTGTTTGTTGACCTCCATTTTGATGGTTGTGTCTCTGAAATTGATACGGAAAGCGTAGGCTTCCCACTTACCAGGAAGCATGGGGGCAAAATGAAGCTTGTTATTTCTGACCCGCATACCGCCAAATCCCTGTACAAATGACATCCAGGTTCCGCCCATGGAGGTGATGTGGCACCCATCTTCTGTATCGTTGTTGTAGTCATCGAGATCGAGGCGGGCGGTACGAAGATAGAGCTCATAGGCTTTTTCGGTGTAGCCGATGGCTGAGGCGAGTATGGTGTGGATGCAGGGAGAAAGCGAGGACTCGTGCACCGTGAGCGGTTCATAGAAATCGAAGTGTCGTATCAAGGATGCCTTGTCGAACTCATCTTCGAACAGAAAGAAACTTTGAAGGGTGTCGGCTTGTTTAATATAGGGAGAACGGAGAATTCTGTCCCACGACCAATTCTGGTTGAGTGGCCGTTCGTTGGCGGGAAGTTCGCAGGCTGGAAGCAATACCTTATCGAGAAAACCATCCTGTTGCAGGAAGATCTCCCTTGTGGAATCGTAGGCAAAATAGATCTTAGCCACGATCTCCTTCCACAATGTTGTCTCACGCTCCTCATCGAACTCCCACTTCGATTTAAGCTGGGCAAAGGCTTTGGGATGCTCCTTCTTAAGTAATTCCACTACCTTCAGGGTATATTTCAGGGTCCATTGTGCGATGCGGTTGGTATGGAAGTTGTTGCTGACGTTATTTTCGTATTCGTTGGGACCGGTAACTCCCAGCATCACAAATTGTTGTTTGGCCTCTGACCAGTTGACACGCTGCGCCCAGAAGCGGGAGATGCCCAGCAGTACTTCGAATCCTTTTGGCAGAAGATAATCCGAGTCGCCCGTATACCGGATATAATCGTAAATGGCAAAGGCAATTGCGCCGTTTCGATGGATCTCTTCGAAAGTGATTTCCCATTCGTTGTGGCACTCCTCACCATTCATGGTTACCATTGGATAGAGGGCTGCCCCCTGCTTAAATCCAAGCTTCTCGCCATTTTCAATCGCCTTTTGCAGGTGTTTGTGGCGGTAGGAGAGCAGATTTTGGGCAACCTTGGGCGGAGCAGTGGCAAGGTAGAAGGGGATGCAGTAGGCTTCTGTATCCCAATAAGTTGAACCCCCATATTTTTCACCTGTGAATCCCTTGGGGCCGATGTTAAGGCGCTCATCTTCGCCCGAATAGGTTTGCTGCAGCTGGAAAATATTGAAACGAATGCCCTGCTGAGCCGCCACATCCCCTTTGATCAGGATGTCACTCGTTTGCCATTTCGTATGCCATTTGTCGGCATGATCCTGAAGCAGTCGGTCGTATCCCAGAGCGAATGCTTCGTTCAGATGCTTAGCGGCTGTTTCGCCGAGGCGGTTTTTGGGGCAATATTCAGAGGAAAGGTTTACGCCGTATTTTTCGATGGTGAGTTTTTCACCTTGTTTCAAAATTGCTGAGACGATATTTGAGACAAATTTAAGGCGTTCCTCCACATCTGCGTGAAAGGAGATATTTTCTCCGTTTTTTAACAGTTTGAATTTCATTCCAGTACATACCTGGAAGAGTGTTTTTCTCACTTCTGCAGTGATGTAACCCTCGCCCTGGGAAACTGATTTGGTCACTTCGTCCCAGAATTTTTCGTCATAATTGGCATCCTGGTTGACTACATCAAAATTGAGGTAAGGTGAAATTGTTATTTTTTCTGAGAAATTCAAGGCTTCGAGGGTATAGCGGATGGCTCCTACATCAGATGCTGAGATGCTGACAAACCGTTGGGCAGTTACCTTAAGTTGTTTTCCGTCAGTTAGTTCGGCTGTAAATGTCCGAAGCAGCAGGCCATTCATCATGTCAAGTTCACGCCTGAAATTGAGTATCTTACATTGATGAAGATCGAGTTGGATGGTCCCAATCCAAATGTCTATCCCGATCCAGTTGGCGGCATTCAACACCTTTGCGAAGTATTCAGGATATCCGTTTTTCCACCATCCAACCCTTGTTTTATCGGGGTAGTAGACTCCCGCGACATAACTTCCCGGCAGGGTCAATCCGGAATATTTTTCTTCGAAGTTGGCCCTTTGTCCCATGCGACCGTTGCCCAGGCTCATCAGGCTTTCGGTGATTTTATTGTGATCGGGATAAAATCCATCTTCGATGATTTTCCATCCGTCGTGTACGATGTAATCCTTCATTTGCTTTCCTATTTAATGAATCTTGTTAAGCTTTTGGCCTTTGGTTTTTAGCCGTTGGCCTTCACTTCATTCCAAACTCATAACTCATAACTCATAACTTCTATTTGTACCATTTCGACAGAAGTTCGTAATCCAGTTTTTCGAAGCCGGGGATGTATTGGTCGGCCAGCGAGAGGTTTTCGGGAGTTCCGACCCCAATCACCATCATACCGCCATTTCTTGCTGCTTCGATACCTGCCTGAGCATCTTCGAACACAAGGCACTCCTCCGGTTTAACATGCAGCAATTCTGCTCCGCGGAGGAATACCTCGGGGTCGGGTTTTGCTTTGTTGACGGCGTTGCCATCGACTACCACATCGAATTTCTCTTTCAGATGAATCCGGTCTAGGATCAAGGGTGCATTTTTACTGGCGGAACCCAGAGCAAGGAGTATTCCATTGCTGCGAAGGTCGTCCAGGAAGCGGGTTACTCCTGGTAAAATCTCTCTTTCGTCCATTTGAAGCACGTATTCGAGATAGCGATGGTTCTTGTTTTCAGCCAGCAATAATTTTTCTTCTTCCGTTTTGGGAATTTTTCCAATCTCCAGCAAGATTTCGAGCGAACGCATCCTGCTTACCCCTTTGAGTAATTCATTCTCCTTCTCGGTAAAGTCAAAACCAAGGTCAGCGGCCATCTCCTTCCATGCGATGAAATGGTATTTTGCAGTATCGACAATAACGCCGTCGAGGTCAAATATGCAGGCTTTGATCTTCACTTAGATTTCTTTGGAAATTTTGTGTTCTTTGATAAAAATGACCGACAGTGCGGCGACAAGCATGCTTGCACCTGAAAGGCCAAGCATGTAAACAGCATGTCCCCCCAGGGCAGTGAGCAGAACGCCACCAAGTAAGCCTGCTGTTATCTGAGGGATGGTGATGGTTGCATTGAAAATCCCCATGTAAACACCCATTTTTTCGGCTGGCAGTGAGGCAGATAGCATGGCATAGGGCATCGCCAGAATAGCGGCCCATGCGATTCCCACGCCAAGCATGGAGGCAATTAGTCCGTACTGATCTTTGACGAAAACCATGGAGAGAAGTCCAATTCCTCCGACAATTAAGGCCGAGAAGTAGATTGGTTTTCTTCCCAACCGGGTTGCAAGATGTGGCATGGCCAGCGAGAAAAAGGCACCAAACAGACTGTAAATGGCAAAAATGACGCCAACCCAGTTTCCAGCTTCATTGTATCCTTTTGAAATAGAATCTCCCGGTAGGGTATTCCAGACATTTTGAGCAATTGCAGGAGTCGTATAGACCCACATCAGAAAGAGGGAGAACCACGAAAAAAATTGCACGAAAGCCAATTGCAGCATGGTCTTGGGAGTATTCTTCAACAAGGTTAAAAAGGAGACTTTTTTCTTTTCTTCTTTTTTGAGGTTGTTGTAACGGGCGTACTCTTCGGGTGGGTACTCTTTGGTGCTGAAGGTTGTCCAGAGTACACTCAGCAAGAGCGCCCCACCTCCAAAATAGAAGGCCCAAACCACTGTAGGGGCCACTTTTTCTCCAGGATTTGGTACGTTGGAAACGCCTATCCAGGTAAGCAGGAAAGGTAGTATAGAGCCTACAACTGCTCCGAAATTGATCAGGAAGGCCTGAATCGAAAAACCTATGTTACGCTGTTCCTCTGAGACCATGTCGCCAACCAGTGAGCGAAAGGGCTGCATGGTTACATTGAAAGAGGTGTCCATCAGCAGGAGCATGGCAGCGCCAAAGAAGAGAGGAGGAACCAGTTTCGAGAAGAACTCTGAATTGGGCATAAAGAACATGGCCATTGCAGAGACGATGGCGCCTGCCAAAATAAAGGGGATCCTTCTGCCAAGGCGGGTCCAGGTTTTGTCGCTGGAGAGCCCAATGATGGGTTGTACGATGAGTCCGGCCAGGGGTGCTGCCAACCAGAAATAGCTCAGATGTTCTACATCCGAGCCAAGGGCGGAGAGGATCCTGCTTGTATTCCCGTTTTGCAGGGAATAGCCGATTTGTACTCCCAGGAATCCGAAACTCATGTTCCAGATCTGCCAGAACGATAGCGTTGGTTTTTTTGCCATAACAATTGCATTAGGTTTGCAGACAGAAGGCATCTTTAAGAATAAGTGTCTGAAAAACAAGCTGATTCAAAATAACAACCTTCGATCTGATGAATGAACAAAAGATCGCATGCTGAAATGGCAGTGTAATTTAAAGTAGGATCACCTCCGGACGAAGGTGAACATTGGAAAGGACCAAACAAATGATTTTCGGTACAAACGTATAAAAAGAATTAACAAAACATCAACTTATCATTGATTTTTTATTTGGTAATTTTAAGAGGCGTGGGATTTTAGCTGCTAACTTTTCCTTTTTGTCGATTCCCGAATCACCAGATGGGTGTCTATGTATTGGGTCTTGTGTTTGCCTTCTGCCGGTTTTTCGATCCTTTCGAGCAGGAGTTTGGCTGCTTCGACTCCCATCTCGTAACCATGCTGGTCGACCGAGCTCAAGGTTGGCGTAGTGATATCGGAGAAGAAACCTGCCGTGAATCCGATGATGGCCACTTTTTGAGGAATCTGAACCGACATGCGTTGGAGGGTTTTCATGGCACCCACGGCAGTCATGTCGTTCACTGCAAAGATGGCATCGGGTGGTGTATGGAGGTGCATCAGGTTCCGGGCAGCATCACCGGCCAGTTCGAAGGAGTCGGCTACGATGACCCAATCTTCCCGGAAGGGTATTCCATGTTCTTCCAGTGCTTTTTTGTAGCCTGCCAGGCGCTGGATCCCGATCCCCAATGTCTGTGGTGCGGCAAGATGGGCAATTCGTTTACAGCCTGTCTCAATCAGGTGGGTGGTGGCATTGTAGGCGGCCTTGAAATCGTCTATGATGACCCTGTCAACGTCCAGCTCTTCGGGCGCACGGTCAAAAAACACCAGCGGAATGCCGTTCTCTTCCAGATTCTGAAGGTGAGAGAAGTCGTGGGTCTCCTTTGAGAGGGAGACAAGAACTCCTTCCACCCGGTTCGAGCTGAGTGCCTGTGCATTGATAATCTCACGGGCATACCGCTCATTCGACTGGCATACCATGACATTGTATCCGGCATCATAGGCCACATCTTCGATCCCGCTGATGACAGAAGAGAAAAAGAAATGAACTACTTCGGGGATAATCACCCCAATGGTATTGGTCCGGCTGTTCTTGAGGGAGAGTGCCACGGCATTGGGCTTGTACCTGAGCTGGGCAGCAAGATTGTTTACCGCATCCTTTGTTTCACGGCTGATATCAGGGTGATTTTTCAGTGCCCTGGAAACTGTAGATGCGGAGATACTGAGCGCCTTGGCTATGTCTTTGATCGTGATCGGACTACTCATGCAGCACAAATGTTAGTCTGGTAATTTCGAAGTTGCAAGTTAATCAATTTTCGAACATTTATCGAGATTGTTTGTTTGTTGAGCAATGCAAATCTTAAAATTTCACAAAAAAATAGAAAACATGTTGTAAAACATATTTGATGCAAACGTAACCGCAAACGATTGCGAAACAATTTTTTTGAAACCGACAAAAAACAGACATTAAATGATTGTTAAATTATATTTATTTGCGCTTTGAAATGGTTTTAGAAAAGGTTTTAGGCACCAAACAATTTGATTTTCAACGTTCTTATTTATGATTTAAAATGATGCTCAACGCATTAAAATCTTCAACCATGATTTATGAACCTATAATTTGATTCACATGAAATTTGAATTAGCAAAGATGAAGATGCTTTGGTTTTTCCTTCTTGCAGTGTTGACACTACCTGCATTTGCACAGGAAAGATCAATCTCCGGAACTGTTTCCGATGCGACAACCAAAGAGTCGCTGGTAGGAGTGACCATTCAGGTGGAAGGAACCACCGTTGGAACTGCCACAGATTTTGACGGCAAGTTTACCTTGAAGGCTGCACCAGGAAAAAAACTGGTCATCTCTTTCGTTGGGTATGAACCGCAAACAATCGTTTTGGGCGCGCAGGCTACACTCAAGATTGCCCTTACTGCAAAAACACAGGGTTTGGATGAGGTGGTAGTGATTGGTTATGGAACTGTAAAAAAATCGGATGCAACGGGTGCAGTCAGTACCGTCAGTTCAAAAGATTTTAACAAAGGATCCATCACCTCCGCCCAGGACCTTTTGGTAGGAAAGAGTGCGGGTGTAAACCTCACTACATCGGGTGGTGCCCCGGGAAGTGGTGCTACAATTCGTATTCGTGGCGGTTCTTCCTTGAATGCCTCGAACGATCCTCTGATCATTATTGACGGCGTTCCAATTGCAAATAGCAATGTTTCAGGAAGTTCCAACTTCCTCTCCTTCGTGAACCCCAACGATATCGAATCCTTTACCGTTTTAAAAGATGCTTCTTCAACGGCCATTTATGGGTCCAGGGCATCCAACGGTGTGATCCTGATCACAACCAAGAAAGGTTCTATCGGAAGTCCGATGAGATTCTCCTATGATGAGAAGACCTCCGTTTCCAGTGCAACAAAATACCTGGACGTTTACTCCGGAGATCAAATCAGGCAGATTGCTTTGAATCATAAGGATTTGTATGGTGCTGATAGTTTCACCAAATTAGGAACTGAGAATACCAATTGGCAGGATCAGATTTTCCGTACAGCCATCTCAACAGACCATAACTTAAGTTTATCGGGTGCTGTTAAAAAATTACCTTACCGTGTATCACTGGGTTATACTGACCAGAATGGTATTTTGAAAAATACGGATATGCAGAGGATGACAGGTGCTATCAGCCTGGATCCAACTTTGCTTAATGGTGACTTAAAGATCAGCATCAATGCAAAGGGGATGTCAACCAACCAAAATTTTGCAGATGCAGGCGCCCTGGGCTCTGCAGTCAATATGGACCCGACCAAACCTGTAAAGGACGGAAACGCTGCTTCTGATGGTTATTTTCAGTGGAACAATTATGGGGCAAACCTTGGAACTCCCAATCCTGTTGAACAGCTGATGGCTTCAGATAACAAATCGGTTGTAAAAAGGATCCTTGCCAACATTCAGTTCGACTACAAGATCCCGTTCATTCAGGGATTGCGTGCCAATTTGAACCTGGCAACAGACTATTCGGAAGGCAAAGGACACAACAACCGGCCTATTACCTCACCTTCGGTTCTTACCAGTCCAACCTGGGGGAAATTGAATGATTACAGTGCCAGAAACTACAATGACCTGCTCGATTTTTACCTGAGCTACAACAAGGATCTCAAATCAATCGACAGCAAAGTGGATGCAACTGCCGGTTATTCCTGGCAACATTTCTCCAGGAACGGTAACAGCTATACCCGCGGTATCGTGGATGCTACCCACCCTTACCAAAAAACGGACAGCTCCAGCTACATCACCGAAAACTACCTGGTCTCTTTCTTCGGTCGTGTGAACTATACTTACAAAGGAAGATACCTTTTAACATTGACTGTTCGTGACGATGGTTCTTCACGTTTCGCAAAAGGCAACCAATGGGGCTTGTTCCCATCTGCAGCCTTTGCATGGAAGATGAAGGATGAAACATTCCTGAAGAATGTCAATGCAGTCTCCGACTTGAAACTTAGGTTGGGTTGGGGTGTGACCGGACAACAGGATATTGGAAACGATTATCCTGCACAAGCCAGATACATTACGGCTTCGCCAGGATCCTACTACATGATCGGTGGTGCATACCTTCCGACTTTGCGACCAAGTGCTTATGATCCGACCATCAAATGGGAAGAGACCACCACCAAAAACATCGGATTGGATTTTGGTTTCTTCAAAGACAGAGTCACAGGTTCAATAGATCTTTACAATCGTGTTACCACGGACCTGCTGAATCAGGTTACGATCCCCAGCGGAAGTAATTTCTCCAACACATTGTTGACGAATGTTGGTAGCCTCGAGAACAAAGGGGCAGAATTCAGTCTGAACCTGGTTCCTATTTCAAAGAAAGACATGAGCCTGACATTTGGATTCAATGCTACCTACAACTTGAATAAAATTACCAAGCTGCTGATCAGCGATGATCCGAATTACATTGGAATTCTTTATGGCGACGCTTTCACTGGGCAGAAACAGGTTACAAGAGTCGGCTTTCCTGCCTATTCCTTCTTTTTGAACAAACAAGTTTACAATCAAGCAGGCAACCCAATCGAGGGTTTGTATGTTGACCTCGCCGGCAAAGGTGGCTCAATTGCTGGTAATACGGCCAATCAGTACCTCAACCACCAACCTGCACCTGATTATATCTTAGGTTTCTCTGCTCGCTTTGAGTACAAGAATTTTGACATGTCAGCTTCGACACGTGCTGATTTCGGAAACTATGTTTACAACCAGCTTGCTGCAAGTGCCTCCTACGACCAGATGTACCAGATCGGATACTGGAAAAATTTTCCAACCTATCTGAGCGACACACAATTTGTAAAACGTCAGTACACGAGCGACTATTTTGTAAGCAACGCCTCCTTCTTCAAATTGGATAACTTAAGCGCAGGATACAGGTTCGATAATTTCATCAACAAGATGAATGCCCGTATCAGCTTCACTGTTCAAAATGTATTAACAAT
>CAZGSQ010000050.1:10049-24225 GCA_964528535.1 uncultured Tangfeifania sp.
TCATCAACAAGATGAATGCCCGTATCAGCTTCACTGTTCAAAATGTATTAACAATCACCAAGTACAAAGGCATTGACCCTGAGGTTCCGGGCGGAATTGACAACAATTTCTATCCACGACCACGTACCTTCATGCTTGGTATAAGTTTATCCTATTAATCGGCTAATAAAATTATAGATATGACTAAAAAGATTTTAATATTAGGAATAGTTCTTTTGGCGGGGGTGTTTAACTCTTGCGTGAAAGATTTGAATGTGAAACCCAAAGATCCCAATACCATCCTGGCAGGAAACCTCAATGACAATCCTATCTACATGAAGGAAACATTGGGCAAGCTTTATGCAAGTTTCATTATTTCAGGACAAGGCAGTAACGGTGGAGATGATATCTCAGCCTCCGATGGTAACTTTTTTACGACCACCAGGGCTTTGTGGAACTGTCAGGAAATCACCACAGATGAAGCGATTTGTGCCTGGGGTGATGTAGGAATCTCCGATCTGAATACCCAGACATGGAGTGCCAACAACCCCTTCCTTACTGCACTTTACCAACGTTTGAGCTTAAGTATCACTTATGCCAACGATTTCATCAAGAATACCAATGGAAGTACAGATCCGGCTGTGATGCAATACAATGCAGAGGCTCGTTTCCTTCGGGCACTTGCCTACTCATGGGACATGGACCTGTTTGGCAATCCACCTTTCACCACGGATTTAGATGGTGTTGGAAAATTCTTTCCAAAGCAATTGGACAAGAACGTAACTGTGGCCAGACCAAAGTTGTTCAACTACATCGTTTCCGAGTTGCATGCCATCGAGACCAAACTGGGAGAACCCAAGTTCTCTTATCCGCAGGCCGACAAAGCAGCCTGCTGGATGTTACTGGCAAGATTGTACCTGAATGCACAGGTTTACACCGGAACAGCCAAATGGGACAGCTGTAAAATTTATTGCGACAAGGTCCTCAACAGTGGCAAATATTCACTCGCTGCCAACTACAGGCAGAATTTCAGCGCAGACAACGATGCAGTCCACAATCCTGAAATGATTTTCTCATGGGATCAGGATGGAACCAATGTTCAAGGATATGTAGGCACCACCTTCATCATCGAATCCAGTAGTGATGCAACTTACATAAGGGCAGAAGACTACCACGGTTTGACTTCAAATACCAACTGGAATGGCAACAGGGCCAGGAAACAATTCATGAATGTACTTGTTGATACAATCGCCACCTATGGCAATGTCCAGGTTCCAAGTTCAGATGTTACTTTTGCACAAAGCAAGGACAAAAGAGTCTACCTGAAGATGAAGAAAAGCATGGACATTCCTAGCGCATCATCAAGCGGTGACTATGGAATAGGTGTTTACAAATTCACTGCAAAGAATGCCAATGGCACCCAGGCAGCCAATTACAATCCGGCTTTTGCATGTACCGATTTCCCTATCTTCCGTCTGGCAGATGCTTACCTGATGAGGGCTGAAGCTCTTTTCAACTCAGGTGATCTGGCCAATGCTGTCAAGGATGTGAATGTTGTCAGAACCCGTGCTTATGGGAATGCCAATGGAAACATTACCACCGCTCAGCTTACCTCTAAATTTTTGTTGGACGAGCGCGGACGTGAATTCTATTACGAAGCACAAAGACGTACCGACCTGGTTCGTTTTGGCAAATTTACGGACGGATCCTACAACTGGCAATGGAAAGGCAACACCTTCACTGGCGCCAATACGGACAAGCATCTGAACCTTTTCCCAATTCCTGGTGCCGAGGTATCTGCCAATCCAAACATTGGACAAAATCCTGGTTATTAATCTTTTAAACTACCGAGAAATGAATAAAAATTTATTAAGATATTTAACTTTCATTGGGTTGATCGCGCTTGTGTTCGCTTGTTCAAAAGACGAAACCAAAGTAGTGATGCAGGCCAGCCCGATTGTACCAACCATTCAGACCGTACCCGATCTGACATTGAAGAGAGCCAGTGGAAAAGACACACTGACATTTGTTGGTACCGCTGTCGATCCCGGATTCCAGGCTTCTGCCAACTATTTCCTGGAGGCTTGCGCCAAGGGGAATAATTTTGCCGATGCAGTCGTTCTAATTTCAGGAGTAAGTGATAAATCGATGAAAATTACCGTCAGCGACCTCAATGGAATTTTCCTGAAAAAATTCCCTGCCGACCAGGTCTCTGCAGTTGATCTGCGCATCAGATCCGTTCTGATTGTAGATGCTGGCACCGGTGCAGCGGGGACAAGCTCAAATCCAATGGTATACAGCTCACCTTCATCAACAGTGAATGTGACGGTATATGGTTTACCGCGCTTGGACCTGACCAATTCGGGCGTTGTCCAGAAGATCGAATCCCCTCTTGGAGATGGCAAATACAGTGGATACGTTAAACTGGATCTTACCAAACCTTTTACCCTGAAAGATCCGGATACCAATGTAGTATATGGCAATGCAGCCGGGAAACTGGCAGTCACAAGCACTGCAATTACGCCATCCGACAACGGTTGGTTCATGATGAAGGCCGATACCAAGGCGCTCACCTATTCGATGGATGCCTACATGATCGGATTGATTGGATCTGCTACAGCAAACGGATGGAACTCTCCTGACTCCAAAATGGATTTTGATAGCAAAACCGGAACCTGGGTGATTACCACAACCCTCATCGATGGCGAAATAAAATTCAGACTGAACGACGGTTGGGCCTGGAATTTGGGCGGTACTACCGATAACCTGACACAAGGCGGAGCCAATATTGCTGTTACAGCCGGTAAATACACCATCTCTCTGACGATCATCAACGGTTCCACAGGCACCTGCAAGATTGTTAAGATTTAAGTCGTATGAACCATTGTAAATTCAAATAAGTTTTAAAAAATATATTTATGAAAAGATTGTTCATATACAGAATAATGATCGTTCTGGTCGCTGCAGCCACCATCGCTGCATGTACCAAAGGGACATCGGATGTCAGGCTGGATCAGAAACTCTCCACTTCTCAGTTTTCGAATGTGAAATCTGATGCAGCAACCGTTGTAGGATTTGTTGTGGCCGCTGGTGATGGTTTTACGGAAAAGGGCGTATGTTACAATACTGCCGCTGCTCCGACTGTATCCAATACAAAAGTGGCTTTCAGCGGAACCACCACTACCGCTACCTTTAATGTGACCCTGACTGGTCTCGTTTATGCTACCAAATACTACGCCCGTGCTTATGCTACCGGCGCGAATGGTACCATCTACGGGGAGGAAGTTACCTTCACCACGCTTCCAGTCGTTCCTACAATTACCACTGCTGCAATTTCGCTCATCACGGGAAAATCGGCAACAGGTGGGGGTAATGTGACAGGTCTTGGAGGCGCAAGTGTAACCGCCCGTGGTATCTGCTACGGAACAAATCACCTGCCAACCACTGCCGACACCAAGACTTCAGATGCCAATGGCGCTGGAGCCTTTGTCAGCACTTTGGCCAGCCTCAAGGGAAACACAATTTATTATGTTCGCGCTTATGCAATCAATAGTGCAGGAACTGGTTACGGACCGGAAGTCACTTTCACCACACTGGTGGATCTTCCTGTTGTGACGACCACTGCAGTGACAGCTGTGACAAAGAATTCAGCTGCAACTGGCGGTGAAGTCACCTACGACGGTGGTGCCACTGTTTCTGCCAAGGGTCTTGTCTGGGGTGCCAATGCCAACCCAACCATTGCTGACAACAAAATCGCAGGGGGTACAGGTTTGGGAATTTTCACTACCAACATGACAGGTTTGGTAAAATATACCACCTACCATGTTCGTGCCTTTGCCACCAACAGCGCAGGTACTGCCTATGGAGCCGATGTGACATTCACTACTCTGGCAGATATCATGACCTGGAATATACCCGGTGATTATGTAGGCGCCAGCTATCCGGGTTCAACCCTGGCCGACTGGTCTCCTGATAAGTCACCACAAGTAATCAGTACAATTTCAGCAGGCGACAAACTGGAAGGTTATGTCTACATGGCCAATGCCACCAACAACTGGAAGTTTGCCTCTCAAGCCAACTGGAATGGTCCAAATTACGGCGATGACAACAAATCGGGTAAATTGGATCCCAATGCTGCCAACAACATTGCCTCTCCGAAAGGTTACTACAAACTGAACGTGGATGCCACCAAAATGACCTATACCGCTGTTGCTACGGCTTGGGGAGTCATAGGTGATGCTTCACCGCAGGGTTGGAACGACGAAACTCCACTTACTTATAGCCCGACACAACGCATCTGGCAGGGAGTCATGCACCTGACCGCTGCTACGATCAAATTTAGGGCCAACCACGACTGGGGCTACAATTACGGAAGCGACAAGGCCGACGGTACACTGGGGGCAGGAGCCGCCAACATCCCTGTCTCTCTTGAATCTGACTATGCAGTAACCCTCGACTTGAGTCATCCGAATGCATATACCTACTCTGCCAACAGATGGGGTGTGATCGGTGATGCAACTCCTGGCGGTTGGAGTACAGATACCAACATGACCTGGGATCCTGTAGCCAAGGTCCTCAAAGTTACACTCAACCTGGTAGCCGGTTCCCTTAAATTCCGTGCAAACGACGATTGGGCCATCAATGTTGGTGGACTTAACCTCACTGCCCTGACACAGGGTGGAGACAACATTCCTGTCGCTGTAGCCGGAAATTATACGCTTACACTGGATGTACTTAAAGCAGTTCCTTCCTGCACCATTACGAAAAACTAGTCCATTCAATTCGAAATAAAATTTCCAAAGTTTTGGTTACGAGCAAATTTGCCCGTAACTAAAAACTTTGGAAATTTTTGTTTAAAAGCAAAATTTGCTCGGAAGCAAAACTTTGGAATCTTTTGTTTAGAAGCAAATTTCGCTTAACTTCATCAACTGTTCCATACACCATCAAAGCCCATGAGAACCTTTGCCCTGTTGACGCTTTTTCTCCTCCTGTTTAAAACTGGAGTTTCCCAGGTGATTACCGCATCTCCAGCTCTTCCTACCGATAATCAGCAAGTAACCATCACTTACGATGCAACCAAGGGAACAGCCGGTTTGAAAGACTATTCTGGAGATATCTATGCCCACATCGGCGTCATCACCGACAAAAGCAGTTCGAGCAGCGACTGGAAATATGTGGTAGCTGGTTGGGGCATCAACATGGACAAGGCCAAAATGACCCGCACCAGTGCCAACCTTTATCAAATCACACTTTCTCCAACAATCAGGCAATATTTTGCAGTACCTACCGGAGAGACCATCCTGAAAGTGGCACTTGTCTTTCGAAGCGGAGTCATGGTCAATGGGGCCTATCTCGAAGGGAAAGATACAGGTAGCAAGGATATTCTGGTGGATGTCTTTGGCGCCGGACTCAATTTTGTCATCCAGCAACCAGCGAAAAATCAGGTTTACCAACAATATGCAAATATCCCTTTCTCAGCGGCTACATCGGCCTCTGCCGATCTTGAATTGTACCTGAACAACAAGAAGATTCTCTACTTAACAGGAACAAGCATCTCCTATAATTTCAACCTGCCTTCCGGTGATTATTGGATCAAGGGGAGGGCTATCACGGTAGACAAGACCATTGCAGATTCAGTTTTTGTCCATGTACTGGGGACTGAAACCACAGCCGCCAGACCTGCGGCTGCCAAAAAAGGGATCAACTATCCTGATAGTCAGTCTGCTTTGCTGGTCTTGTGGGCCCCTTTCAAACAAAATGTTTTCGTTTTGGGCGATTTTAACGACTGGCGTCCCTCCGCTACCTCACGAATGAACAGGGACGGAGATTATTTCTGGCTCAGGGTTGACAAGCTCACGGCTGGGAAAGAGTATGCCTTCCAGTATCTGGTGGATGGAACCATCAAAATTGCAGATCCTTACACCGATAAAATTCTCGATCCATCGAACGATCAATACATCAACGCAACCACCTATCCCAACCTACTCTCTTATCCTACCGGGAAGAGTGACGGCATCGTTTCGGTGCTTCAACCCAACAAGACCAAATACAATTGGCAGGTTGCCCAGTTTTCACCACCAGCTGCCGACACCTGCATCATCTATGAAGCCCTCGTCCGGGATTTTGATGCAAAACATACGTTCGGTGGAGTCGCATCGCATCTGGATTACCTCAAAGACCTGAAAGTTAACGTGCTTGAGCTGATGCCAATCAATGAATTTGAAGGCAACAGCAGCTGGGGATACAATCCCTCCTTCTATTTTGCTTCTGACAAATATTATGGACCTGCTGATGAGTTGAAGAAACTGGTTGACCAATGTCACCAAAGGGGCATTGCTGTAGTGATGGACCTCGTTTTGAACCACTCTTATGGACAGAGTCCCTTTGTCAAACTCTATTTTGACGGCTCAAATCCGACAGCCCAAAATCCTTGGTACAATGTGAAAAGCAACTTTGGCAATACGGCTGCCCAATGGGGATATGATTTCAACCACGACAGTCCTGCTACCCGCGAACTGGTAGACAGCATTGCCTCTTACTGGATGAGCGAATACAAAGTGGATGGTTTCAGGTACGATTTTACCAAGGGATTCTCCAACAATTTCAAGGATGCAGTATCCGATCCATGGGGAAGCAAATACGATGCCCAACGCATTTACAACCTTGAACGGATGGCTGGTCAGGTGCAGAAACGAAAACCCGGGGCATTGGTTATTTTCGAGCACCTGTCGGATAATCAGGAAGAAAAGGAGTTGGTAGAATCTGGCAATGGCATATTGCTTTGGGAGAATTGCAACTACAATTCCGCCCAGGCTGCGATGGGTTACACCGATGCCACTTCAGACTTCAGCGGAGCCTCCTACACCTCCAGAAGCTGGAACAAATCTGCTGCTGTCGGTTACATGGAAAGCCACGATGAAGAGAGGATTGCCTACAAATGCATCGCTTTTGGAAATGCCCAGGGCGGATATACCACCAAAGACAGCACAACAGCCTACAAGAGGGTTGCACTTACAGCAGCTCTTTTCATGCCAATCCCCGGACCGAAAATGCTCTGGCAATTTGGAGAGCTGGGATACGATTATTCAATTGATTATGGTAGCCGGTTAAGTGAGAAGCCAATTCGCTGGGATTATGCCGACAAGCCGGCACGCACCTATCTCTTCAGGGTGATGGCCAAACTATTCTATCTCAAAAAAACCTATCCGATCTTCAAAACAAGTGATTTCAGCTATTCACTTTCGACCAATGTAAAATGGCTCAAACTGAACCTGAATGGAGAAGGCGTTTTGGTGGTTGGAAATTTCGGCCTTGTTTCAGTTACTGCCAGTCTTCAGTTTCAGAAAACGGGAAACTGGTACGAATATTTTACGGATGCAACGCTTTCTGTCGCGACAACAGCGCAAAACATCGTGCTTGCGCCGGGAGAATTCAGGCTTTATTCAACCCAAAATCTCGCCAAACCCAACATCACCACCGAAGTACAACTCCTCCCCAATCAGGAAACAGGGTTTGTGGTCTGGCCAAATCCTGTGAGTGAGACACTAAAGATCTCTTCTTCTTCACCGCTTTCGCGGATAGCTGTCTATTCAATGTCGGGGGTCAGGATCAAAGAACTTTCCCTATCCGGATCTGAAGGATCAGCGCAGGAACTCTACCTGGGGGACCTGCTTCAGGGAAACTATGTGATTCAGGTAATCAGTAAAGCAGGAAAAAGCGAATCGAGGAAGATTATCAAATTCTGAAAGCATGAGAAGAAGCTTCGGCTATTTTTTTGTTGGCTCGCTCCTCCTGTTGGCTTTGATTTCGTTTGAACCATCCGACAAGGCTCAGGATTTTACGAATCTGATCATTGGCAGGTTCAGCAAGATTTGGATGCATGCTCCCCAGGAAAAAGTCTATCTTCAGACCGATAAACCCTACTACAATGCAGGTGAAGATCTTTGGTTCAAAGGTTATCTTCTCAATGCAACCACCCATGCAACGAACACACCAAGCCGATACCTCTATGTTGAATTGATCGACGATGCCGATTCGGTTGTATCTCGGGTAAAAATCAGAAAAGACTCCCTGGGTTTCTCGGGCTTCATCAAGCTGAATACCAAACTTATACCAGGATTTTACAATTTGCGCGCCTTCACCTATTGGATGCAGAATGCCGGTGCCGATTATTTTTTCAGAAAAAATATTTACATAGGAAATAGCCTGGCCGAAGGTGTCTCCTGCCTCGTTGAATATGGAACTCCAGCGGATGGCAAGATTCCTGTCAATTTGCTCTTCAGCCACAGTGCCCAAAGCCCGATGAATGGGAAGAGCCTCTTCATCAAGCAGGGAGGGGATGGAAATTTTAGGAAGAAGCAAGCTTATACCATCAACAAAGAGGGAAAAATCAACCTTATTCTGGAAATGGATACGCTGCATCATGCCAGAAAATGGCTGGAAATATCCCTGAACGAAGGGGAGTACAAATACCACAGGAAATTTTACCTGCCCGATTTTAGCAATGATTTCGATATTCAGTTTTTTCCAGAGAGTGGCATTTTATTGGCTAACAACATGCAAGTTGTTGCATTCAAGGCAATTGGAACCGATGGGTTGTCGGTGGAGGTGACCGGCAAAATTTTCACAGATAAAAATGTTGAAGTGACAGAATTCTCCTCCATTAACAAGGGTATGGGAAAATTCATCTTTCAACCCAACAAAGGGGAGACTTACCATGCAGTAGTAAAAAGTGTAAACGGCACTGAAAAACGTTTTAATTTACCACTTTCCCAGGAAGAAGGTGTGGCACTTCATTTGGCCAATTTTAATGGCAGAATTATTTTCGAGGTGGTCAACCAAACCAAACGATCCAATCAATCCCTCTTTCTTCTTGTCCATTCAAGAGGGAAAGTAGGGGTACTCTATCCCCTCAAGTCTTTGGGGGGTAAAGTAGCCGAAACTGAACTTCCCTCCGGGATCAACGCCTTTTCAATCATCGATAGTTTGGGGAATGTTTTGTGTGAAAGGCTCCTGTTTGATTGGGCGTTTCACCAGCCGGAACTAAAAATGCAAAGCAGCAAACGAGCTTATGGCAAACGTGAAGCTGTTGATCTTGATTTTTTTGTAGGTAGCCAGGCAGGAAAATCTGAAGATGGGAAATTTTCGGTAAGCATCACAGACAGCAGGACAGTTTTGAAAGACACAATTGCCGATAACATTGAAAGTTATTTGCTGCTTTCGTCCGACATCAAGGGGCACATCGAAGATCCTGCCAGCTATTTTTCACACCATACAGTCTCTGCCCATGAAAAGATGGATGTACTGATGATGACACAGGGATGGCGGCGGTTTAATACCGCTGATGTTGTCAAAGGGAAGGTACCAAATGCCGGTTTCTACCTCGAAGAGGGACAGGCAATATCGGGTAAAGTGACCAACATCCTTGGAAAGCCATCCAAAAAATGCGATGTCATAGCGCTGTCAGGGTACAAAAATACCATCAGAATCACGCAAACCGACAGTTTGGGAAGGTTTCTGGTAGATGGGATTTCATTTCCCGACAGCACCTCATTTATCCTGAAAGCCAACAAGAAGAGGAGTCTGGCCGATGTTGAAATTGTGCCTGACTCAGATTTTTTCCTTAAATCAGGCGATATTTTGCCCATCCAGCGTACGGTCAAGATTCCTGCTCCCCTTGAATATTTTCAGCAAAGCAAAGAGAAATACTATTTTGAGGGGGGGATGAAAGGGGTCAACCTTGATGAGATCACCATTGTGGCAGAGAAGAAGAAAACCACCTCTTCGAACCAATACTATTCGGGCACCGGTGATGCACAGCTCACTGCCAAGGACCTGGAGCGCTTTACAGGTATGAGCATCTTGACCGCCCTCTCCATGGTTCCCGGCGTAACTGTGATGGGAGACAGGATCTCCATCCGGGGGAACCAGAACAATCCACATTTCCTGGTGGATGGCTTCTCGACAGACAGAATCGAAGAGATATCCTATCTTACAACCAACGACATTGAGAGCATCGAAGTCTTTAAGGGAGCCAGTGCTGCGATATTTGGGGTTCAGGGTGGCAATGGAGTAATCGCGATCACCCTGAAAAGGGGAGCAGATTTCTCTTCTCGAATTTCTACTCCTTCCAGTCTGGTGCATCTGGTTCCACTTGGATTCCAAAAACCTGCCCAGTTTTACGTTCCGAAGTATGAAATCGATTCGGTACGTCAAAGTCCTGCCCAGGACCTCAGAACCACCGTTTACTGGAACCCCGGACTCACTTCAGACAGCACAGGAACCATCCATGTAAAATTCTTCACTGCCGACAAGGCAAACGATTATTTAGTCGTGCTGGAGGGGATGACAAACAGTGGCGAGATTTGCCGCTTTGTGGGCAGTCTGAAGAGGGAAGACAAATAGGCCATCTTCAATTTCCGGTGTTACGCTTTCCCACTCTCTGCCGTCGTTTGGCTTTCCTCATTTCTTGACCCAGGGCCTTCACCAACAGATAATTTAGAAATAGTCTCAGATTTTTGTTATTTGCATGAACATTTTACTGGTGATCTTTGTTTCAATCTAACCTACAATTGAGAGTCTTCAACTTAAATTTGAGAACCATGAAAAGAAAGAACGATGTTCATTCCGAGACAGTTCCGATGCCAGATGATGAAAAAAAGTCAAATAAGAGTCAAAAATCTCGCACAAACACACTACACAAAACGAAAGAGCCTCAAAATAGGCATCCTGCCTGTGAACCTGAAAAATTAAATTTCCTGCATGAATGTGATAATCTAAAAATTCAATTTGTCAGAGAGGAAGGGAAAACACATAAGACACTACTCGAGAATGCCCCAATTGCTTTTTTTCAGGGTGATTATCAAGGATCAATCTTAACAATCAACAACAAAGCAGAAGAACTTTCAGGATATTCAGCCATAGAATTGCTTCAGATGAATTTGGCCCAACTCTTCCCGGTGAAAATACCGGTCGATATTTCGTTAAAATCAGATCAACAGTTTGTTAGCATAGCCACGAAGTGTGAAAGCAAATTTGTAAATAAGACAGGCCAGCATTTTCCAGTCGAAATTTACTCGAATAATTTGGAGGACGGTACCTTTCTATATCTTATCAGCGACATTTCGGAACGCAGAACAGCGGAGGATGGACTGATAGAATTGATTCAGAAGTTGGAAGGGATGAATCAGATTAAATCCCAATTCATTTATACTGTTTCTCATGAATTCAAGACACATTTGGCAGGAATACACTCATGCGCCCAATTGCTAAAATTGTATGGTAACCTATTGGAAGATAACAAGAAGGAACAGATTTACAGACAAATTTTCGAGGCCCTTCAGCATACCCTCGACCTGATAGATCATATCAAACTTAACGACCAGAATGAAGAAAATATCCTTGCCTGTCAACCTTCCATGGTGGCAATCAAACCTTTCTTTCAAAAAATTATTCAGGAGAACATCTTTCCAGCCAGATTAGATTTCAAAATAGACCTGGACTGCAATCTCAAGAAAGATAAGTATTTAATCGACGCATTCATGCTGAGACACATTTTTGGTAATCTTCTTTCGAACGCAATGAAATTCAGCGGAAGGAACAAGTATGTAAAGATTGAAATCACTGAACTCAAGGATCAGAAACTGAAATTTGAAGTGATTGACCATGGAATTGGGATCCCGAAAAACGAAGTCGAAAAAGTGTTTACCCCATTTTTTCGCGCTTCAAATGCCACTGAGTCCGGTAAAGGATTGGGAATGGCAATCATGAAAAGGTTCGTAAGCCTGCACAATGGTGAGGTCTTCATTGAATCGGAAGTGGGAGTCGGGACGAAGGTAACTGTAGTCGTACCTTTCAATTTGTGAATTTTTTGGTCGTGTGGATTGTTGAGGGATGCTCACCAACATCAACAGCCTTCATCTCTGGGATTGTTCAGCGTAAAATATTTTCAGGCACCGAATTGAATGAACATGAAGAAGATTTTATTGATCGAGGATGACCCAATCTTGAGGGAAGTGACAGCTGAATTCTTGAGACGAGAAAATTTTCAGACTTTTCTTGCCAAAGATGGACTGATGGGAATCAAACAGACCTTACAGCATTTGCCTGATCTTATTCTTTGTGACATTTCGATGCCGAATCTGAATGGCATTGATTTTTATAAAACCATCCAACAAATCAAGATTACTTCCACTATTCCATTGATATTTTTAACAGCACGAACTGAAAAAGAGGACATTCGAACAGGAATGGGATTGGGAGCGGATGACTATATTACCAAACCCTTTGATTATTTTGACCTTCTAGAGGTGATTAAGTTGAGACTTGCCAAGCATGAGAAAATTTTGGAATACAATGACGAGAAATTTAATGCATTGGCAGAAAATCCGTCAATGGGCGTCTATATTTACCAAAATGATCATTTTGTGTTCTTCAATCAAACGCTCTGCTCATTTTTTGGCCACAGTCGTGAAAATTTTGCCAAACTTAAATTCAGCAATCTAGTGGAGGAAAAATGCAGGAAAGGAATCATTAAAGAGGTCGAAAAGTGTCTTGCCGGATTTCACAAAAATCTATCTGTCAGATTTGAAGCAATTCATAGGACGGGCGATCTCATTGACATCGAGATGTATGGGAATGTTGCGAATTACTTGGGTGGTCCCAGTATCATCGGAAATATCAGGATAGCAGACAAAGCTTCAGTGGAGACGTTGATTGAAAAAAGGAATGTCAACAATGCCGAAATTCTTTCCAGGCGAGAAATGGATGTTGTTAAATTGATCTGCAAGGGATTGTCAACCCACGAAGTTGCAGAAACACTTCATATCAGTCAAAGAACTGTAGATTCCCACAGGAGTGTAATTCTCCTGAAAACTGGCTGCAGAAATATTGCAGAACTTGTGCTTTTTGCCGTCAGAAATCAAATTGTGCTACCCAAGCCAAATCTCTGATTTTCAACAAATCAGTACTTCTACTGATTTTCCCTTCCAAAATAAAATATTATAATTCAGTATTTCTACTGATAAATCAGATGTTGCGCCGCTATAAATTTAGCGTAGGAATTGTAACCTGCTAAATATTAAGGACAAGCGAGTCATCCACTACCTTGAAAGGAACCATTCTAAAATGCAATTCAGGTAGCTTAGTTCCCTATTTGATTCTTATTCAGGCATTTTACTCTTCTCGAGAAGCAAGGATTCCTATCATTAAAGCGAACGATATGACAACCGGGAAGCTATTATTTTTCTTTCTTTTTTTCACCTCCCTGATCAATGTAAGGTTGGAGGCCCAGGAGATTTCACTCACTTCCGGCAACAGCCTCTCAGGAACCGGAGGTACTGTAAGCTACTCCGTTGGGCAAGTAGTTTTTACCACCACATATGGAGTCTCAGGGTCAGTGGCCCAAGGCGTCCAACAGGCTTATGAAATTTCTAATGTCTACGAAGTGGATGGAATTAGCCTCATTTGTTCGGTGTATCCCAATCCAACTACAGATTTGCTGGTGCTGAAGATTGATAACTACAACGCCAACAATCTGTCATTTCAGCTTATCGATGCTTTTGGAAAAGTATGCCAGAATGCTGAAATTTCTGGTCCGGAGACAATTGTCTCGATGAATTACCTGCCTGCAGCCATCTATTTTATTAAAGTTATAGAAAACAACAGAGTAGTGAAAATATTTAAAGTTGTGAAATACTGAAGGAAGTAACACCAGAAATTGACAATCATTTTTATCGGTCACCCCGTCAATTTCACTTCAGATTTTTTATTTCAACAATTAATGCCAACGGGCATGCGTCGGGCAAAAGTGATTGTCATGTCAAATATTTCATAAACATTTGAATATCAACACTATAAATAAATTATTTTTGAACTTTTTCGAATAAATTTTGTTAATAGCCTATAGAGAACAAAGAGAAGGGTTCGTATTGCCGAAACTCTGAATCACGAGTTGCCGAAAGAACTTCATTAAATATTTGACTGGTTTGCCTACCCTTTTCTGCGTTGATCCCTTACTTAATAGATTTCACCTAGATTTTTGAGCCATGAGAACGAACATTTCCAACCCTGTTTTGGGCATTTTGCTGACCCTTGCGTCCATGCTTAATATGGAAGCCTCCCTCGGACAATCTCCTTATAAAATTAGCTATCAGATCGGAAGAGCGTCGTGTAGGGAAAGAGTGTTCAGAGCCGTGTA
>CAZGSQ010000051.1:0-24051 GCA_964528535.1 uncultured Tangfeifania sp.
ATAGCTTCAGGTGACTGGAGTTCAGACGTGTGCTCTTCCGATCTGCACTCCTTGTACAAAAAGGCTACAAGAGACATGATGGATGCACAGACCGCCGACGGAATGGTTCCAGATATTGCTCCGGAATATGTTCATTTTCAAGGAGGTTTCCGCGATTCGCCAGAGTGGGGAAGTGCCGCGGTGGTACTTCCCTGGATGCTTTGGCAGTGGTATGGCGATGCGTCAATCCTCGAGGAGGCCATGCCCATGATGAAAAAATATGTAGCCTACCTTGGTACAAAAGCAACTGACAATATCTTATCGCATGGCTTGGGCGATTGGTTTGATTATGGTCCAAAATCACCTGGGGAAGCACAACTAACCCCAAAGGCCCTGACTGCAACGGCCATCTATTATTATGATATTCTGCTGCTAACAAAAATGATGAGGCTTTGCAACAAACAAATTGAAGCAGTTGATATGGAGATTTTAGCAGGGGAAGTCAGAAAATCCTTCAATGCCAGATTTTTTAATCCTGTCACCAACATCTATTCAACAGGTAGCCAAACTGCCATGTCCATGCCATTGTGTGTCGGACTCGTTGAAGAGGTAAACAGAAAAGCCGTTTTTTCCAATCTAATCAATTCCATTGGGAAGTCAGATAATTCATTAACAGCCGGAGACATTGGTTTTCATTTTCTTGTCAAAGCCCTCGAGGAGGGTGGTGGCTCTCAGGTTCTATTTGACATGAATGCCAGGAATGACATACCGGGATATGGCTTTCAACTAAAAAAAGGAGCCACCGCCCTAACTGAGTCGTGGCCTGCATTGGAAGAGGTTTCAAACAATCATTTGATGCTCGGACATTTGATGGAATGGTTTTTTACCGCGCTGGGCGGCATCAAACAAGAAAGTGGTGGTGTTGCTTTTCATAAGATTGAAATTCAACCCGAAAGAGTAGGCGATTTAAAGCAGGTAAGCACCAGTTACTGCTCCCGCTATGGCCCTGTCAAGAGTGAATGGGAGATTGAGAACAATAACATGGTCATGAAGGTTGAAATTCCGCCAAATACAACAGCTTCGATCTATTTTCCTGTCAAGCAGATGACGGAAGTTACTGAAAACGGTCTTCCGGTAGTGCTTACAAAATCTACTGATGGAAAATTCTATTGCGAAACCGGGTCAGGAAAATATACCTTCAGGTTGAAGATTCAAAACTGAAAGAGAAAAAAGGAGTTAAATAGTTGAAAAATTATCAGCAATGAAAAAATTTGTATTGTTTTCAGTAGTTATTTTGATGGCGCTAAAGCTGGATGCACAATCACTTACGAACAAATCTAACACACTACACTTCTATGTTGGAACGTATACCGATGGCGGCAGTGAAGGAATTTACCGCTTCGGATTGGATGTGATTTCCGGTAAACTGCACAGCAATGGTCTTTCAGTACTTTCAGAAAATCCATCTTTCCTCGCCTCCAGCATGGATGGAAAATATTTGTTGGCAGTAAGGGAGACAAAAGATGAAAAAAACAACAGTTCAGGATACATTGAATTGTTTAATGTGGATCATTCCGGCAACCTGACCTCTGTCAACAAGGTGTCCAGCGGGGGAGCTCATCCATGCCATGTGGCAGTGAACGAGGAAGGTGCTGTAATTGCCTCGAATTATTCAGAGGGCAATGTCACCCTCATGCGAATTGAACCGACAGGCGAGTTGTCGGAGGTACGCTCCTCAGATCAGCACACCGGAAAAGGTCCGGTGGCCGACAGACAGGAAAAGCCACATGTCCACAGTGCACTGTTTGAGCCTGGTGGCAAGCGCATTTTTGTAGCAGATCTTGGCATCGACCAGATAAAGGTTTACACCATCGACAAAGCAAGTTTTACCCTGAAACCCAACAAATTTTCTGAAATCAGAATGGCACCCGGAAGTGGTCCGCGACACATGGCCATTCATCCGAACGGTAAACTGTTGTTCATTGCGAACGAGTTGAGTAACAAGGTTGCGGTTGTACAGCTTATGGAAAACGGAGGATTTAAAATTCTGGAAAATGTGTCTACCTTGCCACCTGATTTCTCAAAACCAAATACCAGTGCCGATATACACCTCTCACCGGATGGAAATTTTCTCTATGTTTCCAACAGAGGAATGAATTCAATTGCGATCTTTTCGGTGGCTGAAAAAGAGGGAAAAATAAAATTGGTAGCCCATGAAGATACCAAAGGCGAAATGCCGCGTAACTTCACATTGACGCCTGATGGCAGTTTCTTATTGGTTGCAAACCAAAATTCTGACAACATTGTCGCCTTCCGGCGCAACAAAGAAACAGGCTTACTCACATTTACCGATCAAATAAATGCTTCGAAGCCTGTTTGTCTGTTATTTACGAAATAACCCTCCGCACAAAAATGCCTTAAACAACGAAAAATGGAGTAAATTTTCCCTTTTCCTTTCTCCTATGAAGGTTTACAAACTTTTCACCACTGCCAAGGCAGTCTCATAGTCAGGTTCGTGGGTCACTTCAGAGACGTATTCAACGTACCTGACGATGCCTGACTTGTCAATTACCACGGTTCCACGCGCCAAAAGGCGAAGTTCCTTGATCCAGAAACCATATTTCTGTCCAAAATCCAAGTCTTTGTGATCAGAGATGGTTTTGATGTTCTGCAGCCCCTCTGCTGCACAAAAACGACTCTGTGCGAAGGGAAGATCACAGGAGATTGACAAGACAACAACATCCTTCAGCTCATTGGCTTCAGCATTGAACCTTCTGTTCTGTGAAGCACATACACCCGTGTCGATAGAGGGATAAATGGCAACAACCACAGTCTTTCCAGCAACATCAGACAGTTTAAAGGGAGCGAGGCCGGCACCAACAGCCACAAAATCTGGTGCCTGATCACCAACCTTGATTTCATTGCCCAACAGGGTCAGTGGATTTCCGGCAAATGTAATTTTTACTGAACTTTCTTGCATTTTGAATAGAATTAAAATTTTTATTGAATGTATGCAGTTAACAAAATGGATTCCTTTTTTGTTTACCGGTGATTGTACGCAACAGTTCTAAAATGGATTCATGGCAGTGCCAGTTGAGTCTGATAAAAAGAGCAGTATTCCATCAATCCCAGACCGGCTTCTCTTATTTTCGCCTCAGAATTGCTCCATTTGAGAGAAGAAAAAAGAACCTTCAATGACTGCATTTTCATCACTGTCGGAACCATGAACCGCATTGGCGGTAAAAGATTCGGCAAAGAGCTGACGAATGGTGCCTGGAGCCGCATTGGCCGGATTGGTGCTTCCTATCAGTTCACGGTAGTCGGCGATCGCATTCTCTTTTTCAAGAATAGCTGCAACGATAGGACCTGACGACATGAAGCTGACCAGCCCTTCAAAAAATGGTTTGCCGGCATGTATCCCGTAAAAAGCTTCTGCATTTTCACGGGTCATGTGGGTCAGTTTCATTGCCTTGATCCGAAATCCGTGTTCAGAGATCATCTTTAGAATGGAACCAATGTGCTGGTTGCGCACTGCGCAAGGCTTGATCATGGTGAAAGTTAGATTTTGTGCCATCTTGTTTATTATTTCAGTTTGTAAAATTTCTATCAAAAGTAGAAATAATTCACCAAAACCGCAGGGATGCAGGCTTGATTAATCGACCGACCGGGCCAGTGAAATGAATTTCTCCAACTATTTTCTTGCGGGTGTAGTCAGTCATCCTGGCTTGATGTTTGACAACTTGCTACGCATGAACATCAAAGGGAGTTATCGGTAATTACAAATCCTGTAGTGCCTTTTCAATGTTTTTGTCAGGAATCATCCAAAGGATGGAGATCAGCACAAACATAACTGCAGATACAAGGGGATAAAAAAAGGCACATGGGATTGCTGCAATGTTGATGACCAAGGTGATATTTCCTTTTGTGCGTTGTTTGTTGAGCGCCTCCGTCAGTTTGGTACTGTGAGTCAAGTCAGAGGTAATAACCAATTGCAAGATGTAGAATGCAATCGCACATAGCAAGAGATTAATGGCATAAACCGCTACCGGAAGTTTGTCAAAATGGTTTTCGCCCATCCATCCCGTCGAAAAAGGAATCAGTGACAGAAAAAAGAGTAATCCCATATTTGCCCAGATGATTTTACTATTCACACGATGCGCTGTATGCATCAGATGGTGGTGGTTTCCCCAGTAAATCCCGACAAAGACAAAACTCATGACATAACAGATGAAAACTGGCACAAGTTCAGCCAATTCGCTGATTCCCGAACCATGAGGGATTTTTAAATCTAACACCATGATGGTGATGACAATGGCGAGAACGCCATCGCTGAAGGCTTCCAGACGTGATTTGGTCATAATTTGAAGTTATTTATCACCAGAGTCCTCTCGCAACAGGTTTTGGCCGGTCTCAGGAGTTCAATTTTGAAAAATTCGTCCGCCTGCCTGAGCAGTTCTGTTAATTTTTGCTCCTCAGAGGTCAGTGTGGTTTCAGATGTTGGGTGTGCCATGACTTCTTGGTGTTGATTTATTCCAAATCTACCAAATATTCGGCTGAATACCAAGCTCAAAAGTAGTTGGGTTGGCAAAGTCGAAGCAATTCTTTCAAAGAATAGACTATTTTTGCGGAAGCATAGAAAAATTACCGTATGACAAATATCAACAATGAAAGTTGCAGGTTGCTTTTGGCCATGATGAATGAGACTGTTGGAAGAATAGTTGTTCTGACCCATGCCAATCCCGATGGCGACGCACTCGGTTCCTCTCTGGGTCTGAACTGCGTCTTGCAAAATGCGGGATTTGACTCCACGGTAGTATTTCCGACAAATTTTCCTTCAATTGTCCCCGATTTTCAAGATTACAGGGGCTGGATCATCTTCGAACACCACGAAAAGAGCGCAAACAAGCTTATCCAGGATGCAGACCTGATTTTTGTGCTGGATTTTAACGACTGGAAACGGCTCGGGAAGATGAAAAAATCAATGGAAAAGTCAAATGCTGCCATTGTTTTGGTTGACCATCATCCCGAACCTGCCATTGAGGCACTATTCAGCTTTTCTGATACTTCAGTGAGCTCAACAGCCGAACTGGTTTATGATTTTGTGGTCAAGATGGGATGGAGTAACTGCCTCGACGCCAAAGGTGCAGGTGCATTGCTAACTGGAATCATTGCCGATACAGCCTCCTTCAGCCACAATGCCAGGCGACCTGAATTGTACAAGGCAGTTGGTAATTTGATTGAGCTTGGAGCCGATCAACTCAAAATTCAGGAGGCTTTGTTCAATACCAACAGTGAAAATCGTTTGAGACTTCTGGGATTTGCCCTTTCGGAGAAGATGGAAATCTTTCATGAATTTCATACGGCCATCATCGTTCTGGCAAGTGATGAATTGAAACACTATGACTTCAAAATAGGTGATACAGAGGGATTTGTGAACTATCCATTGACCATCAAAGGCATTATTTTCTCTGCCTTTTTTATGGAAAATGAGGATAAAATCAAGATATCGTTCAGATCGAAAGGTGGTTTTGCCGTCAACGAATTCTCTGCAAGCCATTTTGGTGGTGGTGGACATCACAATGCTGCCGGGGGTGAATCCAAACGGACGCTCCGTGAAACGACCATCGATTTTATGAATCTGTTGCCCAAATATGCAGAAGCACTTGAGGCCGAAAGTCAAAGGATGGTCTAATTTTTGCCACCTATGGTTTGGGATGGGTTAAATTTGGTTAATTTTGCGAGTATCAAAACAAATCAACTATCAAAAGTTGAGTAGGTCACGAACATTTTGTATCCTTGCACTCGGTTTGTCAGGAACAACCAAAAACACAATAATATTCAAAGGATGAAGTTGGGAAAATATATCTATCTGGTTTTTATCTTGGTGTCGTTGATCGGTCTTGCCTCCTGTACCAAAACGACCTTGCAAATTCAGCGCGACAATGAAAAGGTATTGCTTGCAAAATACATAGCCAAGTTTCATCCGGGTGTTACTCCTTCTGCCTCGGGATTGTATTACATTGAAACCAAGAAAGGTACAGGCGATTCAATTGTTTCCGGCAATTACGTGAAGGTCTTCTACCGAGGTTATCTCATTGAAAACAACGACACTGTAGGCATCAAGGATGGCTATGAATTTGATGCTTCTGGTAATTTTGAACCATTCGGTTTTACCGTCGGAAGTACTACAGTCATTACAGGTTGGGACGAAGCCATCACACACATGAGAGCGGGTGGCCAGGCAAAATGGATCATTCCTTCCTCTGATGCTTATGGCGGGACACCTTCCGGAAGCGTACCTGCCTATTCAACGCTCGTTTTCTATGTGACCATTTCCAAAGTCTACCGCTCCACAGACACACTTAAAACCATTCAGAAGGTGCCAGGATACCTGCTGAACTGATTGAACCACCTTGATCAAAAAACTGATACCAGGTCTTGTTCCCCTGCTGGTCTTTGTACTGGCAGACGAAATTTGGGGAATGAAGGTGGGGCTTGCTGTGGCAGTTACCATCGGATTGGTCGAAATGCTCATTACCTGGCTCAAAGACAAAAAATTGGATCGTTTTGTCTTGCTCGATACGATTTTACTCATCGCACTTTCCGGACTCTCCTATTTTTTTGAGAACGAAATTTTCTTCAAGGTCAAACCAGCCATGATCGATCTGGTGCTGGTGGCGTTGCTTGCACTCTCCCTTTTTACAAAAATTGATCCTTTGGGTTCAATGTCAAAAAGATATTTGAGCGGCATTGTGCTGAATGACACGCAGAAAGATCTGTTTCGAAAAAATTTGCGCGCAATGTTTTGGATCGTGCTGCTGCATACATTTCTGGTACTTTGGGCCGCATTTTTCCTTAGCAAAGAAATTTGGGCCTTTTTCAGCAGTTTCCTGCTTTTTATCATGATGGGATCCTACATAGGATTCGAATTTATCAGACAAAGGTTGAAAATCAGAAATATTCCTCCTTACCAGGATGTTGAAGAATGGCTTCCAATGGTCGATGAGGAGGGTAGAATCCTCGGCAAAGCCCTGCGTTCCTATTGTCACAACGGTTCCAAAACACTGCATCCTGTCGTTCACCTGCACCTGTTTCACAAAGACCGCAGTTTATTTCTTCAAAAAAGAGCCACCACCAAACTCGTACAACCAGGTAAATGGGATACCGCTGTCGGGGGGCACATCGCCTTTGGTGAGACCATCGAAGAGGCCTTGAAACGGGAGGCCTTCGAAGAGATTGGACTGCAAGATTTTGAACCAAAGCCTGCCCTGAAATACCGCTGGGATTCAGAGGTGGAGAGCGAGATGGTCTACAGTTTTGTCGCCTTCCAGGGAAAGCCGAATGTGATCAGTTCGGAAGAAATAATTGAAGGGAAATTTTGGCAACTTCAGGAAATTGAACAAAATCTTGGTAAGGGACTCTTTACTCCCAATTTTGAGCACGAATTTGGACTACTCAAAAATGCCGGTATGTTGAAAATCAGAAATTTACCATCCATCCAAGATTGAAAATTGAAATTGATCTTTATCTGATCAATTTCATCTCCTCCAGCAGATACCCCGCTCCTGCATATTTGTCAACAATGAACAAGGCGTACCGAATGTCGAGCGCAATATTTCTGCATCGCTCGGGATCAAAAAGCACATCGCTCATGGTTCCCTCCCAGCATCTGTCAAAATTGACGCCTATAAGCTCTCCGTTTGCATTGAGCACCGGACTTCCTGAATTGCCTCCGGTGGTATGGTTCGAGGCACAAAAAGCCACCGGTACTTCGCCTGTCGAATTGGTATAGCTACCATAATCTTTCGTTTGATAAAGTTGCTTCAGTTTGGCCGGAACAAAGTAATCGGCAACATTGGGGTCTTGCTTGCCAATCATCCCCTTTAATGTTGTAAAATATTCATAATAGACTCCATCCATGGGTTCGTAACCCTCAATTTTTCCATAGGTAACACGCAGTGTCAGATTTGCATCTGCACTCAGGCGCTGATCCTTCCGCATCTCCTGAATGGCAGCCATGTAAACTTTCTGCGTTTTCAGAATTCCCTGACTTATCTTCAGATATTTAGGATCAATATTCTGGTTGTAAAATCCTGCAATGGTCGCAAACAATTGGAAAAGCTTGTCTCTTTGCAACTTCTTGAGCGATTTCTCACTGAATTCAGAAAAGAGCATTTTAACCTTCAAGCTATCCGAAAACAACGATTTTTGGTAGATGGATTGTACAAAGGAACTGTTTGTCAGCTTGATTTTCTGAGAGTTCACACTTCCTGGTAAGTATTGGGCATCCACCTTATCGAGATAAATTTTCAACAAGGCTGGCAGGATCATCTGATCGGTAGTCCCATCGTAATCTTTAAAATAACCCGGAAGAAATTCAGTCAGTGCTTTCTTTAATCCATTGTATTTTGCTGAATCTTTGGTTGCCTGACTCAAAACGTAAAACCTTGAGATCAAACCAAAGACATCGGGACCCCTAAGAATTGATTCATTGTAAAGATCATAAGCTATTTGTATATCAGATAGATCGGTGTAATATTTTTTGAAATCATCCAAAATTGTTCCATATTTACGTGCCCTCTCCTTATCCTGGCTTACCCATTTGGCAAATTCCACCTCCTCCGATTGCTTCCTCTCTACCGCATGTAGCCGTAACAATCCTTTCGTTTCACCCTGCCATTTTTTCCAGGCATTGGATACTCCGGCGTATTTGGAGGCGTATTGTATCCTGACTCTTGGATCCTTCGCCATTTGCTTTTCCAGAATATACAATTTTGCTGTTCGAACCTGCACCTTGTTTGGATTGCTCTTCTCTACCAAAAGCCTGACGGCTTGCGAAGGCAAATATTCCTGTGTCGTACCCGGAAAGCCAAATACCATTGTAAAATCGCCCTCCTTGATCCCTTTCAGGTTGATGGAAAAGAATTTTTTTGGATGATAGGGAACATTATCGGCTGCATAAGCCGCCGGCCGGTTGTTCTTTCCTGCATAAACCCTGAACAGCGAGAAATCACCCGTGTGACGTGGCCATACCCAATTGTCAGTATCACCTCCAAATTTGCCAATCGACACAGGAGGAGCTCCAACCAACCTTACATCTTTGAAAACCTCATAGACGTAGGCAAAGTATTGATTTCCATAGAAAAGTGGTTTTACATCGACCACATAATTGTTTGGTCCGGCGAGTGATTTTTTGATTGCTTCCGTATTGGCAGCAACCATTTTTTTTACTTTTTCATCCTCCATGTCGTTGGTAATGCCTTTCATCACCTGGTCAGTAACCTCATCCATCCGAACCAGAAATTGAACAGACAAGCCTGGATTGGTCAACTCCTCACCTCTGTTCTTCGCCCAAAATCCATCTGAGAGGTAATCATGTGACAGCGAACTGTGCTTTTGAATCGCCCCAAAACCACAGTGGTGGTTGGTGATCAACAGACCATCCCCCGAGATCATTTCGCCTGTGCAACCGGCGCCAAACAACACCACCGCATCTTTCATGCTGGCATGGTTGACATCGTAAATATCTTCTGCAGACAGTTTGAATCCCATCTTTTGCATCTCTTCCATGTTGTATTTCTTCAAAAGGGTAGGGATCCACATTCCTTCAACAGCATAAGTATTCTTTAGGAACAGCAATAAAATCAGGAGAACAATAATTTTTTTCATGGTGGTATATCAGTCAATATGTTTAAAATTTTAAAAGTTCTTCATACAATCGTTGAATTGGCAGTCCCATCACATTGAAGTAGGAACCTTCAATTTTCTCGATGGCGACGTAACCGATCCATTCCTGTACGCCATATGATCCGGCCTTGTCGTAGGGTTGGTAATTGGTCAGATAATAGTCAATTTCATTGTCTGTCAATGACTTAAAGTAAACGTCTGTACGATCCGAAAAAGTGACTTGCTTGTTGTGGGAGGTGATGCAGATGCCTGTGATGACCACATGTTTCCGGCCTGAA
The DNA here is from genome assembly GCA_964528535.1 of uncultured Tangfeifania sp. GTDB lineage: Bacteria > Bacteroidota > Bacteroidia > Bacteroidales > Prolixibacteraceae > CAINVV01. The sequence continues at coordinate 9,945 of CAZGSQ010000051.1, forward strand.
AGCTGCTGAAGCATCTCAAAGGCATGCTGGTAGTCGAGTGGTTTTCCAAGTACCTGTTTGTCAATTAGAACGATGGTATCGGCAGTAAGGACAAGTTCTTTCTCTTCCAAGTCTGACTGAAACGGAATGGATTTTAGAACCGCGAGATATTCTGGTACATCCTCTGCGCTCATGTGAGATGGAAAATCCTCATCCACAGCCCTTACCGCAACTCTGAAAGGGAGATTCAATCCTGAAAACAGCTCTCTCCGCCGAGGGGACTGTGATCCGAGTACAATTGAGTAACCCGATAGATGTTGGGCTAGGGCGCTCTCTTTCACCCCAACTTTTTCATTGTGATTTGCTGATTTTTCAGGAACCATCACTGCATCTTGATGAATATGTTAGACTTAAGCATACGGGTACCGATGTAGTCAATGATTACCTTAAAATCTTTTTGCGTCACGATCCTGTTGTTTCTGTCAGAAAAGATTTTCCTGATTGGAATCTTGTGGTTCGCTTTGTAAGACAGCGTATAAAATTCGGACAATGGAATGCCATCGTTTGTTGTATCCGGCATGGTAATTTTTAAGGGGTTGTTTTTAGATTCCCAGCCGGGCACGAGCCAGGGAGTCATCTCGGCATAGGCCCCCAGCTCTCTCCGAAGCATGACGTGGTTGTTGGGAAGGTGCTTTTTACGTGTCCACCAATTGTCCCTGACGACTTCCATGGCCTGGTAACTCTCTGCCTTGCTGGAAACTGCTTCCAAATCTTGAAGGGTTTGTTTGATGGCTGCTGTAACGGCCTGTTCGTAAGGTAATTCACTTTTTATTGCGGCTGCAGCAACTTTTGTTCCCAACAGATTGGAATAGGCATCCTCCACAGAGAAACTTGAAAATCTTTCAGGAACCAATGGAACGGCAGAGGCTCCAAACCAGGAGGTTATCTCATGCCAGATGGAGATGTCGTAAGCAATTCTGCCGGCCAAAACAATCAGATTCTCCTCTTTTTCATCAAGGGGAATCTTTAGATAGAGCGACTTTGTACCACTCTCGTATCCCAGGGTAATGGAGATCTCACCTGTCTGCTGGCTCTTTTTTTCGAGATTGTAGAGGTAGGCCGTCCAGTCGACAAGGTCTCGCAAGTGGCCAAAATCTACGAATCCACCCCTTCTGGTATAAAGGATGCCATTGTTTTCGGCCTTGTCACCAAGGTAATGGTGTGTTCCCAACAACTCCGCGCTCGTGAGCTGGGTGTACCTGTAGCCCGGAACAATAGAGACTTTCAAATCAGTTCCAAAGGCACAACAAGTCCGAATGATTCTTGGCGGATGGTTGAAATAATCTTTTTCACTAAATATGGGCGCCTTGGCATCGAGATTGTAATTACAGAAAATGGTGCCAAATAACAGGAAAGCTCGGATCAGGTGATTCATCTCAGTTTTTTTTCTTCCCTACAAAGATAAAAAGTTCTTCCAAGCAATAATTGATAAGGTGGATTCCACCTTTCAAACTTTTTGCAGCGGATTTACATGCAAATTGTGGTGGAATTTTGACGAATCAGTGGTAAAAAGGCAAAAAATGATGGATTAATTTGTTGAATTGAATTTATTTTTTACTTTTGGTTTACCGTATGGTTGTTGTTGTGGACTGTACGCAAACTAATTTCCTAAATTTTTCAATTCATCCCTTTGAAATTGAAATGATTGTATTTGAGGTGATTAATTCTTGGACAATGAAGGTTCTTATCAATTTATAATCATTTTTTTTCACCGAACGTTAAATCTATTATGTATGAAAAAAATTCTCTTCAAAAGTGTTAGTGTGATTCTTGCCTTGGTGATGCTTAACATCCCAACATTTGCATTGAGCCTTAAAAGCAATGCAAACCTTTCCAGTTCAGAAATTAAGGCTGCTTCCAGCTTCGATGAATCAGAAGTTTATGCTGCAATGGCTGACCTGAATCAATTGGATCAGTATTTACAAACAAATGTCGCTCAATCCTATTCGGACGTTGCAAAAGAGAACAGTGCAATTTTATCGGGAGTATCGGCTACATCATCACTTCCTGCTTCTGGTCCGGCGAATAGCCAGACTGCTTTGGGAATCCCTTCTTTCCTTTGGGGATGTGTCTTTGGCATCATCGGTGTATTGATTGTCTACCTGATGACAGATAAAGACAAAGAGCAGACCAAGAAAGCACTTTGGGGTTGCGGAGTAAGTGGTGCTGTTTCAATAATCTATTACATCGTTGTTGTGGCTGCCGTAGCTTCAACCACTCCGACGACCTATTAAAAACGATTCTAAAAAATTGGAAACAGAGTCTGTAGTATTCATTTACTACAGACTATGTTTTTTTCTAAGCTTATGAAGAGACTTAAATTGCTGCTCTATTTTATAATTTTTTCGGAAATTATCTGTAGTGGACAGAGTTCTTTCAGGTTTAAGGCCGATATAACCATGAAGGAGAAAATGAGTGACAGTTCCTATCAATACAACAAGGGAACGGTACTCTTCGATAGGAACTTTAAAAAGATTGTATACAAGATGACTTTTCCACAAAAGGAGTTGTTTGTAAGTTTTGACACCTTGCTCTACCGCTATGTTGATACCAAGTTGATCTCTGTATCCGGAAATCCCCTCAAACCCGAGTACTCCATCTACTATTTCATGCTTAACAATGACATCTCAGATTTTGGATTAAAAAAATCGAGCTTTAGGGCAGCAAATGTTGAAAAAGTGGATGATCTTATCCTTACAAAATGGGTCCTTCCACCTGGAAGCAATTCATTTCTGGGCAATATTCTAATCACTACGAAAAATAAGCGGTTGAATACAGTGCTGATCTACAGTTCGAAAGGAATAGTGATGAACCGTCAGATATACAAAAATTATGAAACAATTGGCGGCGTTGACATTCCAACAGAAATACTTTCGGTGACCTATGCAGGAGCCAACAAAAGATATCAAATCATTGATTTTAAAAATGTTGTGATCAATGAACCAGGGAATGATGCGGAGTACAACTACAACATCTCAAAGAAATAGTGATGAAATATTTTCTTCCGTTGACCTTGGTGCTTTTACTCGTTACAAGTGCAAGCTTCCTTTCAAAGGCGCAATCAAGGAAGGATTTCTCCATTGTCAGAACGCTTTTTGATACTCCACCCAAGACCAATTACAAGCAATTTGCAAAGGGTAACAAGAATCAACTTGAAAGTACATTCTCTGCATTATTCATGGCCTACAAGTCGGTAATATCTTCGCAGGACATGGATGTTTGTGTCTTTCAGCCTTCCTGTTCTGTTTATGCCATTGAATGTTTGCACCATGAGAAAAATAAAGCAATTGCATTTTTGAAAATCTCTGACAGGCTCATGCGTTGCCATCCTTTGGTCGAGAGAGGCAGTTATCTTGTTGATGTTAAAACCGGAAAATTCATAGATTCAATTGAAAAATAAATTATTGGCAGTACTCCTTTTTTTCTCGGGCGATCTTTTCTCTCAGGACCTCTATTCTCATGATAATTCAGTCAAATTTGCAGTCTATTTGTACCAGACCAACCAGTTCGAATCTGCCGCCAAAGAGTTTGAAAGGTGCATTTTCCTTCAGCCTGAAGATCCTGTTTCATCGCTTTTCCTGTTGAAGGTATACCGTAAAATGGAGGATTTTAACAAGGCAGCCAAACTTGTTCTGTCAAGCAAAAAAATAGATACCGATGAATCTTTCGGTTCCGAATATTTCAAATTGTTGATACAAGCGGCTAAATATAAGGATGCCGAAGTACTTCTCGACCAAAAGGCCTATTTAAAACAAAATGCAGACTTCAGATTATCAACCATGCTCTTGCAAAAAGAGTGGAAAAGTGGAGCTTTGTTTCGAAGTGAAAATCAGGTTAAAATAAACAAATCTCTTTCTGAAATTGTAGATAAAAGTCTGAATACCAAACGAAAAAATCCGGTATTGGCAGGTATTTTTTCATCTGTTTTGCCTGGTTCCGGCAAGGCCTATGCAGGTAGATGGAAAGATGGTTTAATCTCCTTCGTGATGACATCAACCACTGGATTTGTTGCCGCACGCGGATTCAATCGAAATAGCAAAGATGTACTTCCATGGGTAATGGGTTCATTTTTTGTCGTTTATTATTCGGGAAATATTTATGGAAGTGTCCATGCAGCCAATCAATTTAACAAAAACAGGGAAGATGAGTGGATCAGCCAGGTGCGCGATTTTGTTCTTCACGATTAGTCTCACGCTGGCTCCGTTGTTAGTCAAATCGCAAAGTTTGGTACAAATTGTAAACTTTGCAGACCAACAGTTCAAGGCTGAGAATTATAAAAGTGCGATCAACGAGTACAATAGAGCGTTGTTTTTTGGATATTCAAAGCAAGACGTTCTGTATTTGAATGTTGCAAATTCCTATTTCTTTTTGAAAGATTTTGAACAGAGTATCGTCTTTTATGATAAGACCTACTTCAGCACCCAATCTGACAGCCTAAAAAATGAGGCAATTTTGGGCAAATCCTTTTCGTTGATATTGGAGAAAGAATATTTGCTGGCCATCTCCGAAACGATGAACCTGGATACCACCAGGAGTCCTCTTCAAAATGCCAAAATGAATCTTTTTCAGGGAATTGCCTATTTCGGGTTGCATGAAGATCAACTGGCAACTCAGTCGTTTAAAAGCTGTCTGACCAGACTTTCGCCTGATGGAAATTTGGATTTTATCGACAATCAATTCAAGCAAATCAGAAGAAATGAAAGAAGATACAACCCTAAAACTGCTTGGTTTTTAAGCTTGATTTTGCCTGGTTCCGGACAATTGTATGCAGGTGATTTCAAAAATTCAGCCAATTCACTGATTCTTGTTGGCGGTTTGTTTTATCTGGCAGTAGTATATGCTTCCAATGTCTCTCTACTCGAAGCATTGTTCTTTGCATTGCCATGGGTTCAGAGGTATTATCTTGGTGGTGCCGGGAAAGCAGAAAGCCTGACACTCGACAGACAATTGAAAAATCGAAATGCAATGTATATTTCGGTGGTTGACTTTCTGGAAAAAGAGACACAACGGAACTCGAAACAACTCAAATGATATTGCTTATTATGAGAATGATATGCATGGTTAGTTCATTCTTGCTCAACATGTCAAAGAAATTTATACTTGGCTTCTCATTCATGCTTGGCACATTGTGTGTCATAGGCCAGTCGGCCGATACCATTGATAACATTGTTTACAAGATCTATAACCTTCAATTCGACAAGGTACCGATTCAAATCAATGAACTCAAAAAGACGGATCCCGAAATAGCCGGTTATCTTGAGTTGGATTATCTTTGGTGGAAAATGATTTCCGATGGCACTGTTTCGTCTGAATCCAACTTTGTAATGGCTAAAAATGGCTTTTTAACAGGCCAGAACAAGAAAAACAGAGATTTTAAAACGTTGATGTATTACATGTACCAAATCAGGTATGAGAATATCAAAAAATCAAGTTTGTCGAAATATTTTTCCGCATTAAAATGCCAGCTCTATATACAGAAGTTGGATGAAAGCAAATCCGATGCACTGAACCCACTGGAGCAGGACCTGTTACAATTGGTGGTGGAATTCGATAAATGTTTGAAATATAAACTTATAAACGATCTGGATATTCTCAAAATTGGGACCAATCAAAACATTGTGGCCGGTTTGGAGAAAATTGAAAATCTACAGAACAAAAATTGCAGGTCATTTGTTACCATCAAAGATTATTTCCTGGGCAAAATATACCTTGAAATCGTTCACGATTCGGCAAAGGCTTTCGATAAATTCGCTAAACTTTCAGAGAACTTTCCTTCGAACCTGGTTTTTAAGGAGATCAAGCAAAAATGCAAACCAGCTGCTTCTGGGTTCAATTTGTGAGACTGCCTTGCAACAGGCATTTGTTCTTTTCGCATGGTAACAAGGATCAGGAAAAATTCATCAGAAATGAGATCATGATAATTTTGTTTCAATTTTTACCAGCACCAAGTAGCACATTCAGCAAACCATGACAAATAAAATTCAATTCAATTGTTGGCGTCTTCTCATGGTGGTGGTTGCAATCTTCCTGTTTGGACAGTGCCAGAAGAATACCGTTACCACTCCTCCGGTTGAAACTACTGTAAAATTTTTGGGGCACAAGGCCAGTGGCAGCAGTTCAATTGATCCCAGCATCATCGAAAATTCACTTCCTGCAGTCCAAAAAGGACTGAAAACGCTCAATGGCGTGGAACTCGATCTTCAGATGAGTTTGGATGGGACCATTTGGATTTTGCATGACCTTAATCTGGCTACTTTGGCCTGCAACCCGGTGCTGCCCCGGATGCTGATCCTGTCGCGGGATGCTGAGATCTCAAAAATTACGCTTTGTACCACCAAGGCCCAGGACCGTATTTACAAACTCAGCGAGATCATCAACTTCTGGAACCAGGCGGCTACTACTTTTTATATTTCACTGCACATCAAGCTCGATTATCCTGTTGACAGCATGAACAAGCCTGCCATTGGCGGTGAAGCGGCCTATCTTGCAAAGTTTGCGGATGGCCTTGCCAAAATGCTTCCATCCGTAAAAGATCCCGGAAAGATTGTTGTAGAAGTCTATGATGCAACATTTTGTAAGAAAATTCACCAGACCATTCCCGGTTTGAAAGTTTGTCTTATCAAAGAGGTAACCTTTCCACAGCAAATCGACGATGCCATTGCACTGGGTTACGATGGTGTCAGCTGCATCTTCACAGAGCCGACGCTGAGCGCTTCGGAGGTGACACGTGCCCAAAATAGTGGACTGATTGTCCAGCTATGGACTCCTGATACCAAACAGGAACTGACCACTTCCCTCAATTTTCACCCCAATTTTATTGAGACCGATAATCTAAATGCCATTGCTGATCTGAATGTTACGGTGAAGTGAGGGATTTTTTTAAAAGTTAAACAGTTCATTATTAGTTGGATAGATTATTAACTCGGGGTTTGGTCAAATTTTACTGTTTTCTTTTCAATTTATTGATCTTGCGGGGGAGTTTCAGAGCCGGAATTCGTTTAAATTTGCAACGATGTGTAACAAAAGGTCGTATATTAAAGCAATAAATCAGATAAGATGGCTAAAGAAACAACTTCCGGGAATGGACTGAAAATTTACATCCCGCTTTTTATCATAGTAGTATTGATTTCCATTGCTACGTGGTATTGGTACCGCGACTACTCGATGTACATTTCGACCGACGATGCGCACATTGAATCGGATAACGTTCAGATTGGCGCGAAGATGCTTGGAAGAGTTGCCAAGCTCTATGCCGTTGAAGGCGATACAATCAGGAAAAATTCTTTGCTGGTCGAGATAGATAGTCTGGATCTGATTGCTCAAAAGAACCAAACTGAGGCAATGCTCGTGCAAGCCGGCTCTCAGTTGGCGCAGGTGAAGGCAAAACTAAACTATGACAACGAAAATATCAAGGTATTTGAGGTTGCCAGGGACAAGGCAAAAGATGATTTTGAAAGGGCGAAGCTTCAGGTTGCCGGCGATGTGATCACCAGGGAGCAGTTCGATCACTTGAACAAGGCCTACGAAACGGCCAAGGCACAACTGGATGCTGCAAAAATTCAGCTCTCTGTTTCCCGGGCTCAGATTGAAAGTGCCAATTCGGCTATTGGTTTGGCCAATGCTCAAATTAATGTCATAGCTACGCAACTGAACAATACCAGGCTTTATGCACCGTTTGACGGTATCGTAGCCAAAAGATGGGTATTGCCCGGAGATATCATTCAACCCGGACAGGCAGTCTTTTCCCTGACAGGACTTACACTTAGGTGGGTGATTGTCTACCTCGAAGAGACCAAGTTAGCGGATATTCAACTGGGTCAGGTGGCAAAATTCACCATCGATGCATTCGGCGACAAGGAATTTCAAGGCAAGGTATTTTCGATTGGAGCCTCAACGGCGTCCCTTTTCTCTCTGATACCTGCAAACAATGCATCCGGAAATTTCACCAAGGTGACCCAAAGGGTTCCTGTAAAGATATCTATTGAAAACAGTTCAAAGGAAAAATTGAGCATCCTGCCGGGTATGTCGGTGGTGGTGAAAATCTTAAAAGTTAGATAATGCGGAGACCCAGTCATTCGCACAGGATCAGACGGCTGATAAGGACCAGAGATTCGATGTGGCATCCGAACCACGATTTTTACAAGTGGTTTGTTTTGGCCAACATCATGATAGGTACCTTTATGGCAGTTCTTGACGCGACCATCATCAATGTAGCCTTACCCAAGATGATGTCATCGTTTGGGGTCGGTCTGGATACCATTGAATGGGTTCTTACAGCCTACATGCTTGCACTTGCCGTAATGCTGCCGGCTGCTGCCTGGTTGGCCGATCACTTTGGGTACAAAAGAATGTATTTTTTGGGCATGCTGGTTTTCACGCTTGGATCTTTCATGTGTGGGATGTCCAACAATGAAAATATCCTCATTTTTTCAAGGGTCATCCAGGGGTTGGGTGCGGGTATTATTCAACCGCTCGGAATGGCCATTGTTGTCAGGGAATTTCCGCCAAAGCAACGTGGACTGGCGGTCGGTTTTTGGGCTGTTGCTGCTGCGGCCTCTGTTTCTTTCGGTCCATTGATTGGGGGTTATCTGGTCGACAATTTCAACTGGCAACTTATCTTCGACATCAATGTCCCGGTAGGTATCGTGGGAATGCTAATTACCATCTTGATTCAAAGAGAGATGAAGCAAAAGCGGGTAGGGAAGTTTGATATCGTCGGATTTATTTCGGTGAGCCTCTTCTTGCCTGTCATTCTGTTTGCACTAACCGAAGGAAATGCCATTACCAATCCTGAAGGATGGAAGGCTCCTTACATCCTTGCCTGTTTTGCTGTTTCTATTGTCGCCTTTGCGGTGTTTATCACAGCCGAATTTGTGGTCGAGAATCCACTGATAGACCTTCGGTTGCTTGGAAATTATAATTTTGGGATCAGTACCCTGGTGATGTTCCTCTTTGGGATTGGTATGTTCGGAAGTACCTTCCTCTTGCCACTGTATTTGCAAAATTCACTGGGATATACTGCCTTACAATCAGGATCAGTCTTCCTGCCTGTGGGGATCATCCAGGGAATAGTTGCACCTCTTTCGGGTTATGCCAGTGGAAAAATGAATGCCAAGATTCCCATTATTCTGGGAATTCTGCTCATGTCGTTCAGTTTCTACCTTAATTCACACCTCTCTTTTCTGACTGAACATGCTGCGATCATGCTTCCACTTTACCTCCGTGGTGTCGGTATGGGAATCATCTATTCCGCCTTGTTGGCCGTTTCGCTCATCGATATTCCCAGGGACAAGATGGCACAGGCTTCAGGCATCAACAATGTAGTGAGGCAACTTGGTGGGAGTTTCGGGGTGGCCATCCTTGCTACTTTCCTTTCTACGAGAGTTACCTATCATGCACAGATGTATGGCGGTGCGCTGCAGTCAACTTCTCCAGTTTATCAGTCAGCTGTCAAAAATATGAGTGAATCAATAGTTCAAAGTACTGGTAGCTCAATGGTTACAGCCAGGAGGCAGTCTCAATACATGATTACATCAAATGCAACAAAACAGGCTTACATAGAAGGAATCAACGATGATTTTCTCATTGCCGCAGTGGTGACCCTGATCGGCGGGCTTCCTGTAATTTTCCTTCGGGTCAGAAAGAAAAAGAAAGTTTAATATTTACAAGACATGATAAAGCGTACCTTGCATCTCCTTGCCCTGGCGGCTGCACTCCTCGTCTATCTTCCTGGTAAGGTGGTAGGGCAACAAGCTGCAACAGATTCACTTGAGCTGGAACCACTCATCAACAAAGTATTGCAGACCTATCCAACTGTTCAACAGGCCGTTGAAGCTTTGAATGCTTCAGATCTGAAAATTGCTTTGGCCCGAACAGCCTTTGTGCCTACCGCTCAGTTTTCCGGCTCTTTTGCCCACATAGGTCCGGTTCCATCCTTGACCCTGCCCAATGTTGGAAGTTTTTCACTGGCTCCCAACAACAATGTGAATGCTGCATTAAGCATTAACCAGACCATTTTCGATTTTGGAAAGACAAAGGCTAACATCGATTATGAAGAGAAAAGCAAGCAACTTACAGCACTGAGCATCGACCAGGTTAAGCAACGATTGTCCCTGGCTGTGGTCAATTGTTACTATGGATTGCTCTATTTCCAGGAAGCTATTGCAATCAAAAATGAACAACTCGCGACACTTGCCGAACATCTTAAAAATGTTGAAAAGAAGGCGGCTACTGGATCAGCGACTCAATATGAGATACTTAGCACAAAAGTTAGGATTACCAACGTGGAAAGTCAGCGGACCGATGTCGTCACTTCTCTCATTTTTCAGAATTCTTATTTGAATATGTTGTTGGGACAGAATTCTTCCTTACCACACAATGTGAGAAATGTCCTGCACAACAATGTAATACCGATCGCAGAAGATTCTTTGATTGGTGTGGCTTTGAAAAATCGAAACGAGTTGAAAATGGCTGAAAAAAAAATGGTTTTGCTTCAATCTTACCAGGATCTGGTCAAAACGCATGAGAAGCCTGTCATCTCTGCCTTTGCAAGCGGAGGATGGAAGAATGGATACATCCCCGAGTTGAATGTCCCAAGAGCCAATTATGCGATAGGACTGAGTCTTCAAATACCTATTTATGACGGTTCCCGCAACCACTTGCAGACACAGCTCGCAGGATCTACGATCAAATCAAATAGCTTTGAAGTGGATCTTACCAAGAGAACCATTGCCAATGAAGTAATGGAGAGTATCAATACCCTGAGAGCAGCTGTGGCCAAATCTGAATTGTTTGAAATGCAGTTGAACCAGGCCCAAAAGGCCCTCGAGTTGGCGAAACTAAGATTTAAATCGGGCACCCTGACGAACCTCGACCTGCTTGATTCAGAAAATGCAGTCTCCGAAAGTAGTTTGCAATTTCTGAAGGCAAAAATCGATAGGGTGGTTGTGGCTTACAAATTGAAATCCACACTTGGAATCAATCTCTATTGACCACTCTTTGACTACCAATTGATTGCTAATTGCGTATCTTGTCGCTTAATGAATGGGAAAACATTGCAACTACTGAAATTAGTATCAATAACCTTATGTCAATCGGTCAATTACAAATAAAACAAGCATGGGCAAGACACACAAGAGGCGATGTAAATTCACCTGCGAGTTCCATGAGTACTTACTGATATTTAATTATTTAACAAATATATTTACGAGTGAACATTGCGAAAAATTTGCTTTTGCTTTTGCCTTGTCTTTTGTACCTGAATGTTTGTGCCCAGGATCAGGAAAAATCAATTCTTGGCACTTTCCATTCCATATCCAGCCATGATTTGTTGCATGATGCAGCCGAGCTGACGCTACCGAAATATGGTGGAAGATTATCAGGTTCTCCGGGCTACCAGGCTGCAGCACAATGGGTGGCCGATCAATTCAGGATTGCGGGAGTTCAACCGGGCTTGAGTGATGGCACCTATTTTCAGTACTTTCCAAATGCTTTCAGCGAAGTTCTGACACCGGGAACGGTCACATTGCTCGCCGGGAAAGAGGGCAAAAGCAAAGAATACCGTTTCCCCGATGATTTTTTCCCGGGTTCAAATTCAGCCTCCGGGAAAATTTCCGGTGATGTGGTCTATGTTGGGTTTGGTATTACCGCTCCCGAACTTGGTTATGATGACTACAGTAACCTGGATGTAAAAGGAAAAATTTTGTTGATGGAAACGGGTGTGCCTTATGGAACAAACGACACCATTCAGCGCAAATGGGAGCCATACAGTTACCACAGGTACAAATTTCAGCATGCGAAAGAGCTTGGAGCCTTGGGTCTGTTGTACGTGAGCAAAATTGCCAATCCGAATACCTCCTATCTCAAAAATTTTGTCTACGCCCACATTGGTGAGGCCGTCGCGGAAGAACTTTTTAACGGGACGGGATATACCTATGCCGAAACGCGTGCTGCAATCATCAGAAACATGCGTCCCAATTCATTTGTTCTAAAGAGAAAGGTTAAGATCACAGCCAAAACAATTTTTCATCCCGACAGCAGATCCTGTAATGTAATTGGTATCATCAGGGGAACCGACCCAAGGCTCAGTGAAGAAGCGATTGTCCTTGGTGCCCACCTCGATGCCGTTGGGAGTCCGGGTACTCTTTTCCCCGGGGCGCTCGACAACGCCTCTGGTTCGGTGGATGTGCTTGCAACTGCTCGCGCTTTGGCTGCTTCTGTAGTAAAACCGGCACGGACAGTTATATTTGTGCTCTTTGGCGGGGAGGAGTGTGGTTTGTACGGCAGCAAAAAGTATGTTGAAGAGCCGATATGGCCCAGGGAGAAGGTGGTTTGCATGATCAACCTCGACATGGTAGGCAACGGAACGGGCCTGTTTCTTGCCAACGGAAAATCTTATCCAGGTATTTTAAAATATTTTGAACACGCAAATGACAAGTATATTCACCGCGAATTCAGTGCCTCCGAGGCACGGGCCAACTATGGCCGTCCCAGGACAGATGGAGCCATTTTTGAGAAGGCAGGATACAGCGTCATGCATTTATATACTTCAGGTACCGTAAAAACAGTCTACTACCACCATCCACTCGACAATACTGACGCACTTACACCGGAAATCATGGAAGATGCCTCCAAACTGCTCTACCTGGGAGTGTTGGGGCTTGCCAATGACAAGGATTTTATTCTTAAATAATTGCAGTAAATTGCGCAGATATGAAGAAATCCTTGAAATTTAAAGTAGGCATTGCACTCATGATACTTTGCGTGGTGGCATTTCTTTTGATTCCGTTTGTCCCGTTTTTAAATTTTGGAAGAAACATCAAAATTACCATTTCAACCATTCTACTTGTCATCGGTGAAATTTCTTTTTGGTCAGGAGGCATCCTCTTGGGAAAGGAGTTGCTAAGCAAATACAAATCCTACCTGAATCCTAAAAACTGGAAATGTTTCCAAAAAGAGTGAAATATTGCGCGATGCATTCCCAACAGTAAATATTTTGGATATTTTGAAGACATAGGCTATCAGCCTGATCCCAGCAATCCTGTTTTTCATTCTATGATAATTTGATTTTTAAAGGTAGAATGGAACTCCATGTTGATGAAATTATTATCATTCTCTTGGATGTTGTGAAGCAACATGTTCGTTTCATTTTAATTTTTCACCCGACTTCACCTCACTTGTGAAGCGAACGGATCAAAGTGCAAGTTCATGGGCTTATTATTGGTGGAATCAGAAGTCAAAGGTGTATATGGTTACTCCTCCGGGTTCTTGCAAGGAAGCAAATCAAATTAGTTGTTAGTTTATGAAATTCAATAAAAATAGAGAAAGCGCCTGAAATACTGAGATTCCAAGCGCTTTCATCATTTGTTGTTTGAACTTCTGAGCCATTTGCCGGACTCGAACCGGCGACCTGCTCATTACGAATGAGCTGCTCTACCAACTGAGCTAAAGTGGCCAATGAACCGCAAAAGTATAAAAATGTTTCAGACTGGAGGTAGTAAATGTTAATTTTCCCAGTCTAAAATAATTTTTCCGCAGTTTCCTTCCTCCATGATATCGAATGCTTTCTGGAATTCGGTAAAATGAAACCTATGTGTGATCACCGGTGCTATGTTCAATCCCGACAGCAACATTTTCTCCATCTTGTACCAGGTTTCGTACATCTCCCTGCCATATATTCCTTTCAAGGTCAATCCTTTGAAGATAACTTTGTCCCATTCGATCTGGGTCGTTTCGGGTAGGATGCCCAACAATGAGATTTTCCCGCCATTGTACATCGATTTAATCATGCTGTCGAAAGCTATTGGCGATCCTGATACTTCCAGCCCAATGTCGAAACCTCCAACCATGCCGACCTGTTTCATTGCTGCCGAGATATCCTCTTTTATCGGATCAATTACCAAAGTAGCGCCCATTTTTCTTGCCAGGTCACGGCGGTATTCACTCACTTCTGACCCTACGACGTTGCGTGCACCAACAAATTTGCAAATGGCAATGGCCATGCAGCCAATAGGTCCACCAGCACCTGTCACCAACACATCTTCTCCTATCAGCGGAAAGGAGAGTGCCG
>CAZGSQ010000052.1:0-23103 GCA_964528535.1 uncultured Tangfeifania sp.
GATAGCTTCAGGTGACTGGAGTTCAGACGTGTGCTCTTCCGATCTATTTGCGCAAGTAATACGATCAGTGCCGTTTGACGCAGCAATGCCGACTTGCCTGCCATATTGGGACCCGTGATCATGATGATCTGCTGTTCCGAGTTATCAAGTGTCAGGTCGTTGGCGACATATTTTTCTCCGACAGGAAGCTGTTGTTCGATCACCGGATGCCGCCCACCCTTGATCTCAAGCAGGTCGCTCTCGTTCACATCCGGGCAGTTGTATTTGTAAAGCACAGCCACCGTGGCAAAAGAGCGCAAACAATCTATTTGCGCCGTGAGGATGGCATCGAGTTGGATGGCCTGGTAATACTCAGCCAAAGAGCCGGTCAAATCATTAAACAGGGAAGTCTCCAGGGCCAGTATGCGTTCTTCCGCCCCGAGGATCTTTGTTTCGTACTCCTTCAGCTCCTCGGTGATGTAACGCTCCGCATTGACCAAAGTCTGTTTCCGGATCCAGTTGGGCGGAACCTTCTCCTTGTGCATGTTACGCACTTCAATGAAATAGCCGAAGACATTGTTGTAAGAAATTTTCAGTGAGGAAATTCCGGTACGGACACTCTCGCGCTCCTGCAACTTGTGAAGGTAATCCTTGCCCGAAAAAGCCAGTCCGCGCAGTTCGTCCAGCTCTTCAGAGACGCCCGCTGCAATGACATTGCCTTTTACCAGCAGTACTGGTGGCTCGGCAACCATCTCTTTATCAATTCTTTCGCAAATCGTATGACAGGCATTCAGTTGTTCGGCAATCCTTACCAGGACTTTGTTCTCCGAAGTTTCGCACAATGCCTTGATTTTCCCAATGGCCAGGAGGGAGTGCTTGAGCTGGACCACCTCCCTGGGATTGATTCGCCCGACAGAGGCCTTCGAGATGATGCGCTCGAGGTCTCCAACCAGGTGAAGCTCCGTTTCCAGCTCCTCCCGGAGATCAGGATGATGAACAAAACTTCCGACCACCACTTGCCGGTCACGGATTTTGGATGCCTCTTTCAAAGGAAGCGCGACCCATCGTTTCAGCAGCCTTGCCCCCATGGGTGTGATGGTTCTGTCGATCACCTGGATGAGGGTCTTGGCCCCTTCGTTGATGGAATGAAAAAGTTCGAGGTTGCGGATGGTGAAACGATCCAGCCAAACATACTGATCCTCTTCTATCCGTGAAAGCGCCGTAATATGGCTGACTTGCTTGTGCTGGGTAATGTCGAGGTAATAGAGGATCGCACCTGCCGCGATGATGCCTGTCTCGAGGTTCTGAACGCCGAAACCCTTCAGGTTGAAGGTCTCAAAATGGCGCAGGAGCCTGTCGTTGGCCGCATCGAAGGTATAGACCCAGTCGTCGAGTTTGTAAGTATAATATTTTGGTCCGAAAAGCTCCGTAAAAAGCTTCTCCTTCCCTTTCTGAAAGAGCACCTCCTTGGGTTGGAAACTACTGAGCAGCTTGTCGATGTGTTCGAAACTTCCCTCTGCGGTGATAAATTCGCCTGTAGAAATATCCAGAAAAGCTACCCCTGCCACTGTTTTATCGATGTGCACCGATGCCAGAAAGTTGTTTTCCCTGTGCTCCAACACATTATCGTTGATGGAGACACCCGGTGTAACCAGTTCGGTAATTCCCCGCTTGACAATTGTCTTGGTCAGTTTGGGATCTTCCAGTTGTTCGCAGATGGCCACCCGCTGACCGGCCCTCACCAACTTCGGCAGGTAGGTATCCAGCGCATGGTAGGGAAAGCCGGCCAATTCGACGAAACTGGCAGAGCCATTTGCCCGTCGGGTAAGTGTGATGCCGCAGATCTCGGCCGCCTTGATCGCATCTTCGCCAAATGTTTCGTAGAAATCCCCCACCCTAAACAACAGTACCGCGTCAGGATATTTGTTCTTGACGGCGTAATACTGCTTCATCAGCGGTGTTTCGACGTATTTATTGGGGGTAGTGGTCAACTTTCCGGTCATTTAATGAGTAGGTAAATATAGGAAAATCATATGTACAGGTTCGAGAAAAGGACAATAAAAAATTATTCTATTGTGTCAATTCATTGCAGAGCCGTCTGGACGGACGGCTCTGCAATTGGTTACATGAAAAATGGTACAGCCGCCCTGCGGGGCGGCTCATCATGGGAATAGAGGAATCTTTGATATGTCCGCTATGATACGAAGATTTCTTAAATAATCTGAGAGCCGTCCGACCGGACGGCTGTACATGATTTTCATTTTCAATCAATTAGCCGTCCTGCCAGACGGCTCTACTTTAAATTTACTGAAATCTCAGCCTTTTGAAAGAACTATTGTCCCTGTTCGCACCAACATGATCAAACAAATCGGTACCACCAGCCAATGGAAGGTCTGTGGTATAAAGAACATGGAGATCAGAAAAAGGATCAGAACAACCGAAGTAAGTTGCATGTACCAGGTCAATTTGGATCGTACCGACGGGAACAACCAAAGTATGGCCACCAGAAGATGGGTAGGCCATGCCCAGATCAAATTAAGGTTCCATTTGGTCCAGGTCATGATGGAGACAAAGGTCGTAAAATAAAGCACCAGAGAGGACAAACCGAAGAGTGCAAGGAGTGTCACATCCAACCAGATGAACCTTCTGTTCCTTTTTCTTTCCAAAACCGTCAGACCTGCCGTCAGGAAAAGGAGCAAGAGGATGAAAACAGCCGGGGAAGTAATAGAAAAACCGGTCGCGAAGGGTGGTGCTTCAATTAGTACGGTAGTGTTTGAAATTAAAGGAGTTGACTTTCCATCTCTTGTTACAATGGCCCGTGACATATCCTTCCCCAAAAAATCGGGCAGAAACATCTTCTCCGAAAAGGTTGTTGTGCGATCGGTTGGCTGGCCAAGCGCCAGCTTGATACCCAAACCACTCCAACTGTTTCCTTCCACATACCTGTCGATCAAGCTCCTGAAAGAAAGCTTTTCATCCCCGGACGTATCATATTTAAGCTGTCCCTTGACCGCTTTTTCTATCTGATCGCGTAACCTGGTGGCACAATTGTCCAAAAAATGGTTGTAGCGATAGACCCTGTTTTCTGGTTTGTAATTTTCGACCAACGCGTCGAACAAGGCTTGATTTTCTGCAGGAGTAAAATCGAGCACATATTCGGTGACTTTTCTTTTGTCCTCATAAAATTCCTTCATGAATGAACTCATTCGCTGGACACCAATTTGGTAATCAGTCTCTCCCTTGGCAAATCGCCAAATAAAATGGGGTGTCTCAAAGCTGAAATAACCGTAGTGAAAAACGATATCTCTGGCAGATGAAGGATCATTTACCCTGAGTGCCGCATGGCCAAAATAAGAGTAGATCTCATCCCCCGGAGCACATATCAGTAGACTGAGTCTGGCTGAGGGAGACAAAGGTTGAGAGATGCACCGAATGGAAAGCAGTGCCATCACCAGAAAAAAAAGCGCTTTTTTTCTCATCCGATAGAATATTTCAACGCCAATAACCAATGATGGCTCCCATTGCAACGAAGGAGACCAAGTCGAATCCTGCATGAATAAAAAACAATTTAACAGGCTCATTTTCAAACAAGACATTCGACAATTTGGACATTGATATCCAAAACATTGCAATGGCAGCCCCAACAATGGCGCCAAATTCAGCATTGGGCTTTGGTCCGAGAACAGCCGAAATCAGATACGCGGAGAGGGCTGCCGAGAGGAAAGAGAGGGTAAGGATCATCCAGAATGGTTTGTTGGTTTTGAAATCCTCATCGCAAAAACCTTTCAGCTTGATCCACGATTTTCCGAAAAGTAATGGCGAATACCACAGTGAGCCAATGATCAGGTGTGAAACTCCGGCTAAAATGACTGCCCAGATGTTCACTTTGGTAAATATGTCAAATGCACCCATACAATTTTATATTTTTTGACTAAACTACAAAAAAAAAGGTTTCAGAACCATCGAACGAAACACAAGAATTGGTCCTGATCTTTGCAAAGATCGCTTTGAGCAAAAACCACAAAAAAAGGTACCATGCAGCTTGGCTCCATCACGCTGTCTGCCCGTTCAAATAGAAATCTTTTGTCAATACTTCAAATTCTTTCGAATATTGCCCTTCCCTTTGAAGCACTACCAACTCGTCGACAACTGGATAGGTCGCACCGACAGCAAATTCAAGCAAGACTCGTTTCGGAAATTTTCCCAACTTTGGAACCACCACTGTTTTCCTGGCAAGGTAAAATCCAGCCAATCGTGCCGTCTCACGAAATTCGTCGAAGGCATCAAAGGGTACAATTACCGCCAGTCTGCCGTTATCCTGAAGCAGGCCTTTCGCACCTGTGTTCAATTGCACAAAAGAGAGCGTCACATCATGTTTTGCAACCGTGATGGCTGCATCGTCCGATTTTTTTGACCCGACGAAATAGGGGGGATTACAGACAACCAAATCATATAGTGTGTGCCTGGACCGGCTGTAATCATTGAAATCAGTACCAAAGAGCCGAATACGATCCTCCCAGGGTGATTTTTGAAAGTTAAGAAGGGCATCGGCGCAGGCATCTTCACTCAACTCTACGGCATCCACCAATGCCTCCGACCGCTGGGCCAACATCAGGGCGATCAATCCGGTTCCGGTTCCTACATCAAGAATGCGTTTGGTGCCTTTCACACCACACCATGCCCCTAGCAAAACCCCATCGGTACCTACTTTCAGGGCCGATCGCTCTTGCGAGATGCGGAACTGTTTGAATTGAAACCAGCTGTTCGACATGAGGGAATTTGGAGTTTGGAGTACTTAAAATTTCTCTCACTCTAAGTACTCGAAGTACTATGTACATTGCCGTCCATCAATTTAACCATCCTATCCGTCATACCGGCAAAATGATCGTCGTGTGTCACAATGACAAAGGTATGGCCAAATTTTTCGCGGAGTTCGAAGAAGAGGCGGTAAAGCTCCTCCTGATTTCTTGAGTCGAGGTTACCGCTGGGTTCGTCGGCAAGGATCACGGAGGGATTGTTGATCATTGCCCGGGCAATGGCAACCCGTTGCTTCTCCCCGCCCGAAAGCTGGGATGGCTTGTGTAATTCGCGTGGTTTCAGATCCAGAATACCAAAAAGCTCATGTGCCCTTTTCTCCACCTCCGATTTTTTTGTCCCCGCTATAAATCCGGGAATACAAACATTCTCAAAAGCAGTGAATTCAGGCAAAAGGTGATGAAACTGAAAAACGAAGCCGATCTGCCTGTTCCTGAACCTCGACAGCTCTTTCTCTCCGAGTGAAAACAAGTCATTACCATGAATGCGCACGACTCCGGAATCCGGTTGAATCAAAGAACCCAATATCTGAAGCAAGGTGGTCTTCCCGGCTCCGCTGGCACCCACAATAGAGACGATCTCGTGCTCGTGAACAGTGAGTGATACACCATTGAGCACTTGAAGATTCCCATAAGATTTTGCAACTAGGATTGCCTCAAGCATACATTAATGTTTAAAAAAAGTAATCCATGGATTCCCCGTTCAGCCAACTTTCAACTGTTCTACTTGAGTTCCTCATCAATTTTCCTCGTAAAATCACCACTCTTGTTTTCCACTTTGTCTTTGAGATTGGTGATTTCATTCTTGATGTCAGAGGTATGATCCGTAATTTCACGTTTGATATCGTCCGTGGCCTTGTGGAACTCACTCATCAACTTCCCTATTGTCCGCGCAACTCCTGGTAAGGCATCGGCACCAAAGAGCAACAAGATGAAAAAAACAATGATGATGATCTCACCGCCGCTGAAAAAGAGTAAAATATAGGCCATTGGAATGCACTTTTTTGCAAAGATAACATTCCTCTTAAAATTGATCCTCCTTCCATCGGGATAGGACAAGAAAAAACCCGGAATTTTTGGTTCCGGGTTTTTTCTTGTAGCAGTTGTATCTTATTTTACCTCTTTTTTCTTGTTTAATTTCATTGTGTCATAAGCAATTGGCGTTGCAATGAAGACAGATGAATAAGTACCGAAGATGATACCGAACAGCAGGGCAAACACAAATCCCTTGATGGAGGTTCCACCGAAAAGGAAAATGGCAAACAATACCACCAAAACTGTTAGCGAAGTACTGAAGGTACGGCGCAAGGTGCTGTTCATGGCATCATTGTAAGTTTTCTCCGGATCTTGTTTCGGATGCAGGTGCACATATTCGCGGATACGGTCAAAGACGATAACTGTATCGTTGATCGAATAACCGATGATGGTCAGCACCGCTGCGATAAAGGCCATGTCGACTGCCAGTGAGAATGGAAGCCATCCATCCAGCAACGAATACATTCCGATAACGATGATGGTATCGTGGGCCAGTGAAACAAGACCTCCAAGACCAAAATGCCAGTTTCTGAACCGAACGGCAATGTACAGGAAGATGATGAGCAGCGAAAAGAAGACAGCCAACACCGCATGCTTCTTGATGTCGTACGAAATCGTAGGGCCCACTTTCTGCGAACTCATACGATTCTCAGACAGAAATTTCTCTATTGTAACATCCGGGCCAAGATAGGATTTCATCCCTTTGTACAATTTGGCCTCAACTTCTGCATCAACAGCATCGGTAGATTCGGCAATACGGTAATCAGTAGTGATCCTGACCTGGTTGTTGGCACCGAAGGTCTTTACCTCAGGTGCATTGCCAAACTCCAGGGCGAGCGTTTTGGCGACATCTTCTACCATCACATCCTTGTTCAAACGAACCACATAGGTGCGGCCTCCCTTGAAGTCGATGGAGTAGTTCATCCCCTTGATGACAACCGAAAGAACTGCAATACCCACCAAAATACTGGAGAAAATATAGAAAATCTTTCTTCTTTGAATGAAAGGCAGGTGTACGTTGCGCAACCACTCAGCCGAAAATTTGGTAACATAAGTGATCTTCTTGTTGGTATCCAGCCATCTCTCGAACATGAAGCGGGAGATGAAGACGGAGGTGAAAAGCGAAGTAATGATACCCACAACCAGCGTGGAGGCAAATCCCTTGATTGGGCCTGTACCGAAAACGTACAAAACAACACCAGTCAGGAAGGAGGTAACGTGACCGTCGATGATGGCCGACAATGCATGCCGGTATCCGTCCTTGACGGCCAGGCGCATGCCTTTGCCGGCACGAACCTCCTCTTCGATACGTTCGTTGATCAAAACGTTTGCATCGACCGCCATACCCATGGTCAGGACGATCCCCGCGATTCCCGGCAGGGTAAGTACGGCACCCAGTGATGCCAGAATACCTATTTGAAAGAAGAGGTTGACAAGAAGTGCAACATTCGCTGTCCATCCACCTCTTTTGCTGTAGAAAAACAACATGTAGGTCAAAACCAAAATAAAGGCAATCAGGAAGGAGTACATACCGCTCGTGATAGATTCCTTACCAAGGGTAGGTCCAACAATCTCTTCCTGGACGATGCGCGCAGGGGCAGGCATCTTACCCGATTTCAACATGTTGGCCAAATCCTTTGCCTCGTCAACTGTAAACTGTCCGGAGATTTCGGTGCGTCCGCCTGCAATTTCACCCTGAACCGTAGGATAGGATTGCACATAATCGTCCAAAACGACGGCGACACTCTTGCCAACATTTTCGCGCGTGATGCGTTGCCAAACTTTGGCCCCTTCTGCATTCATGGTCATGTCGACCACGCTGGCAGCCTTGTTCTGTCCAAAATCCTGACGGGCTTCAGTTACGCTGCCTCCATCCAACGGCGCACGGCCGTCGCGGCTGGAAACTTTGATAGCGATCAGTGAATAGAAGTTGCTCTCGGCCGACATCGGTTTGGCCGTCCAGCGGAACATCATCGTACGTGGGAAAACAGTTTTGATCTGCTGCATTTTCAGGTATTCGTTTACCTTGGCAGTATCCTTGATGTGTGCATAACCAACAATCGGTCCGCGCGAAATCTGACCATCGCGGGAGGTATTGGGTGTCAGTACGGAGAAGAGCGGGAAATTTTTTGCGATATCTTCGGTGGTACCGGCAGCAAGAGAATCCTTCTCCTGCTTCTTGATCTCACTGACCAGACTATTCGGTGAGGCAGCACTCTCTTTGGTGGCTACCGGAGCAACAACTGGAGCAACTGCCGTAACGGCTGCCTGAACGGCCTTTAATTCTTTCAATCGCTTGTTGGCCTCCAGCAGGTAGGAGTACACTTCGCTGTTTTCGTAAGTCTCCCAGAATTCGAGGTTGGCAGTACCCTGAAGCAGCTTGCGAACACGGTTGGCATCTTTGATACCCGGTAGTTCAACAAGGATCCGGCCTTTGGTCTGAAGCTGCTGAATATTCGGTTGTGTCACGCCAAAACGGTCGATACGGGTGCGTAAGATCTGAAAAGAGTTGTCGATGGCGCCATCAGCCTCTTTCCTTATCACAGACAAAACCTGCGCATTGGTCGAGTTGTAGCTAACCTTGTCCCTCAAATCGAGCGTGTTGAAGATCGAAGCGAGTTTGGCATTGGGATCAATTTGTTCGAAGGATTTTCCAAACAAGGTAACGAAATCTTCCTGACTGCTTTTTTGCTTCTGAAGGGCCAACTCGATGGCTTTCGTGAAAGTCGGATCGGTACTGTATCCTGATAAGGCATGGATCAGATCGATCACAGAAACCTCCAGAATTACATTCATACCCCCCTTTAAGTCAAGACCCAGTGGCAACTGAAACTCTTTGACCTCCTTGAAAGTATATTTCCTTAACCCAAGGAAATTGTACACAGGTTGGTTGGCTATTGAATCAAGATAACGTGTCTCTTGTGTTTTTGCAATCGCCTCTAAATCAAGAACAGTAGCGCTTGGATTATCTTTTTTGGCCTTGATTACACCGTACTCGGCAGCGTCGTTTTCGACTTTAATGGCTTTGTACGTAAAATAAAGCTGATAAAAACAAACCAAACCTATCAAAATGGCTATGAGCCTGATCAATCCTTTATTCTGCATTGGAAATTCGGTTATTTATTTTCTACTCTTTGTTAACTTGCTAGTCCTAAAAAAACATAGAGCGCAAAGATATTTATTTTTTTGATATTAAATAGTTGAAGATTCAGGTTTGTAGTTTGAAATACAAAAAAGCCTGTAACAACTTTAATTTCTGTAAATTAGGTTGCAAGTTTCAGGCAATACCCGCAATGCCAGGCAAAGATATTTTATTATTCCCCCGCTCTGTGAGCCTTGACGGGCCAGATGCGACCTGTTTTTGGTGCAATGGGCAAACCTTACTCATTCTACAACAGGCTTTCGCAGGCATCTCACAACAATAGGGTTTCGTTGGCATAATCAATGATGGCCCTTTCACGAAAGAAAAAATCGCTTCCAAGGAGTCCGGCAATCTTCTTGTCTGAATATTTGGAATACTCCTCGTTGATGTGGTGCAAGTCGACGATGGCCACCTGAAGGTCATCGAAAGACTTTCCCCCAAGGCAGAAATTTTTGATGGTTCCTACAGTTGTCTCTACCATCTCCTTTCCCAATCCGGTGGCCATTGATCCTTCGGATTGTTCCTCCACGAAATAGGAGACCAGTCCAGTGTCGATGACACTCCGGGAGGCTCCGCTATCAACAACCCACCAGTGGTTTTCCAAACCGTCTCGTACGACAGGAGCAAGCAGGTGAATGGTCCCCTCTTCCAGTTCGACAATTTCCATCGGGATCTTAACTCGAATTTTCATGGTACGAAGTAAACAAAAAAGCCGCCCCAAAGAATGGAAACGGCTTAAATTATTTGTGAATTGAAAATGAAGAATTACCTCAGAATTGTCATTCGCAATTATTTATTCAGTTCATCCAGCACAACCATAACTTCCCTCACATGGCCTTCACTCTCCTTCATCATGGCTGCCTCCTTTTCGTTGAGCTGAAGTTCGAAGATCTTTTCGATGCCGTTCTTTCCCAGAACAACAGGAACTCCAAGGTAACAATTTTCGATACCATACTCACCCTTCAGCTGGATACACACAGGGAAGATTCTCCGTTGATCCTTCACGATGGCTTCCACCATCTGCGCTGCGGCTGCACCGGGTGCATACCAGGCCGAGGTACCCATCAGTTTAACCAGTTCGCCGCCACCAACTTTGGTGCGCTGAACGATGGCATTGAGGCGTTCTTCAGAAACCAATTCCGTAACCGGGATTCCACCAACGGTGGTGTAACGGGTCAATGGAACCATGGTATCTCCGTGTCCACCCAACAACATGGCTGAGATCTCTTTCTGAGAGATGTTCAGTTCATCCGAAAGAAAAGCGCGGTAACGGGCAGTGTCAAGAATTCCGGCCATTCCCAACACTCGCTCCCTTGGGAATCCTGAGGTGACGTGTGCCTGGTAGGTCATCACGTCAAGTGGATTGGAAACAATCACCAAAATCGTATTTGGAGAGTACTTGACAATGTTCTCTGTCACCGATTTCACGATGCCCGCATTTACCTGAATCAGGTCATCACGGCTCATACCTGGTTTGCGGGGAAGTCCTGAAGTAATGACCACCACGTCAGAATTGGCTGTCATCGAATAATCGTTGGTTACACCAATGGTCTTGGTGTCATAACTATTGATTGGTGCTTTTTGCCAGATATCCAGTGCTTTACCTTCTGCAATCCCCTCTTTGATGTCCAAAAGGATCACTTCATTGACCACTTCGCGCGATGCCAAAACATCGGCACAGGTGGCTCCTACGTTTCCTGCTCCTACTACTGTTACTTTCATTCGAATAATTATTAATTAGATTACTGATTGTTAATTTCCTTCGTGAGACCGTTCTGAAGTACCTCCAGCCATCGTCCCTAATATTTTGCATGGAACGATCGTGGGATCAATGATGGTTCAACCAAATTGAGTGCAAAAATATTTAGATATTCAATACCTTCATTTTTTTTTACCAAGATTAACGATAAATTAATCAATTAAGCCGCGAACATCGGCAATTATCTTGTCAGCCAATGCATTGGCTCGTTCCATCGATCCACTCTCGGAATAAATTCTAATGATTGGTTCGGTATTTGACTTCCGTAAATGAACCCATTCTTTGTCGAAATCGATGCGAACACCATCCACGTCGGTGATCTTCTCATTTTGATATTTCGTTTTGATGTTGTACAACACCTCTTCCAGATCGATTTTTGCATCCAGTGAAAGCTTCTTCTTGGCCATAAAATAGGCCGGGTATTGTGCACGAAGGAGTGAACATTTCAATCCGCTCTGAGCCAAATGGGTCAGAAACAGTCCGATGCCAACCAGTGCATCACGGCCATAATGGCTCTCCGGATAGATGATTCCACCGTTTCCTTCTCCCCCAATGACTGCAAAAGTATCCTTCATGGCCTTCGTCACATTCACCTCCCCTACAGCCGAAGGGGTATATTTGACACCATATTTTTCGGAGATATCCAGCAGGGCGCGCGACGAGGAGAGATTCGACACGGTATTACCGGGCGTATGTGCCAGAACATAATCGGCAACCGCCACCAATGTATACTCTTCATTGAACATTGCGCCATCTTCGCTGACAATGGCCAGTCTGTCTACATCCGGATCTACCACAAAACAGACATCCGCCTTGCTTTTCAGCACCTCTGCCGCCGTTTCTACCAGGTTTTCGGGAAGAGGTTCAGGCTGGTGGGCGAAATTCCCGGTAGGATCGCAATTGATCTCTACCACAGTTTCTACCCCAAGTGCCTTCAGAAGTTGCGGAACGACCACACCACCGACTGAATTAACGGCATCGATGGCCACGCAAAAACGAGCCTTCCGGATGGCCTCAACGTCTACGAGCTTCAACTCCAGGACTTTTTGAATGTGGTAGCTGGAATAGTCGGAAAGCACTACCTGCCCCAACTCCTCAACTGCTGCAAAACTAAATTCACAAGCTTCGGCAATTGCCAGAATCCTTTTGCCTTCAGCATCGTTCAGAAACTCACCCTCGCTGTTAAGCAGCTTCAATGCATTCCATTGTTTGGGATTGTGGCTTGCTGTGAGGATGATGCCTCCATCGGCTTTCTCAGCCACCACGGCCAATTCGGTGGTTGGCGTAGTTGCCAGCCCGATGTCGGTCACATCCATGCCCATTCCGATCAAGGTGCCTGTTACCAGTTTATTGACCATTTCGCCCGAAATACGGGCATCCCTGCCAACCACAATCTTCAATTTTCCTCCTTTCGGAGCGCATTCGCGAGCCCATTCGGCATAAGCAGCAGTAAATTTTACCACATCCACAGGTGTCAACCCCTCGCCGGCTAATCCGCCAATGGTTCCCCTGATTCCCGAAATTGATTTTATCAGACTCATTTTGTAAGTTTTGGGATACAAAATTGTTAAAATATCCGGTCTTTTCAAAGTTATCGTCGCGCACCGGAGGAGAGCCTTGCCATTTATCCATTTTTTTTGCGAAATTTGCAGCGGAATAGTATAATTAGTTGAATACCATGAAGCGAGAAAGAGGACAGGAGCGCGATTCCATGCGCACCGTCGGGAAACGTAGTCCGGGGAGCAGACCCCGTATCAGGAAAGAAGAGACGGGCGGAACCACCGGACGTTCCAAAAAGGTGATCAGAACCGGGACTGCCTATCCCGAAGAGATCGTAAAAGCCAGAAAGAAAACTGTAATCCCTCCACTTGTAAGTGCGGGGAAACGAATCGGAAAATC
The DNA here is from genome assembly GCA_964528535.1 of uncultured Tangfeifania sp. Classification (GTDB taxonomy): domain Bacteria; phylum Bacteroidota; class Bacteroidia; order Bacteroidales; family Prolixibacteraceae; genus CAINVV01. The sequence goes on from CAZGSQ010000052.1 coordinate 12,629, forward strand.
ACGTCCGGAGGCCCCAAAGAGTGAAACTGTCCGCCCCAAGCGGGTTTTCAAAGAGCGTACCTCCGATATTTTTCGCCGTACTGTCATCAACAAACCTGTTGAGAAACGTTTTGAAGCGACCGAGACTGACAGTTTTTTGACCACCAAAGGGAAAGTACTCAGGGGCAAACTGGGCAAGAAGAATGTGATAGAGTCCCTTGACAAGGAGAAGAAGAATCCTGTTGCCAAAAGAGCTAAAAATGACGGTTCCATCCGGTTGAACAGGTTCATCGCCAATTCAGGCATGTGCTCACGCAGAGAAGCAGACACCTACATCGCCACAGGTTGTGTAACCGTCAACGGCGACATCGTCTCTGAGATGGGACACAAGGTTCAAATAGGCGATTCAGTTAGTTTTAACGGAAAGCTTCTTTCGCCCGAGAAAAAAATATATGTGCTTCTCAACAAGCCAAAGGGTTTTGTCACTACCGTGGAAGATCCTCATGCCGACAAAACGGTCATGGATCTTGTCAAGAATGCCTGTTACGAGCGGATCTATCCCGTGGGACGACTCGACAAAAGCACCACAGGGCTCTTGTTGTTCACCAACGATGGAGACCTGACCAAACGTCTCACCCACCCGAAATACAACCGAAAGAAGATCTACCATGTGCATCTTGACGAAAAGGTCTCCAGGTCACATCTCGACGAGATCGTGAACGGAGTGACGCTCGAGGATGGATTCGTAGCGGCCGATTCTGTCAGCTATGCGGATGAGGAGGACAAGAAACAGGTAGGAATCGAGATTCACTCAGGAAAAAATAAGATTGTTCGCCGCATCTTCGAACATCTTGGTTACAAGGTAGTCAGGCTCGACAGAGTCTACTTCTGCGGTTTAACCAAGAAGAATCTTCCACGCGGAAAATGGCGTTTCCTGACCCAGGATGAAGTGAACATGCTGAAGATGAGCTCCAATTAGATTTTTCTCAATTGTTCGTAATGTTTTCCTCCTTCGGGAGACTAATTCTACAACGTGAAAGAGGATTTTTTGCGAAATATCACCCAGAATCAGGGGATTATCCACAAGGTCACCAGGATATACTGTGACCATGAGGATGATCGAAAAGATCTATTTCAGGAAATTCTTATCCAATTGTGGAGATCTTATGACAAATTCAGGGAACAATCGAAATTTTCGACCTGGATGTACCGTGTCGCTATCAACACGGCGATCACCAATTTCAAGAAGAATGCAAAATCCAGGAAGAAGACAGAGATTGGAAAAGATCTGTATCAACTTCCTGATGTACCCTATGATGACGAGAAGGAAGAGCAGTTAAACCTGCTTCACGAAGCGATTAACCAACTTACAGGGATAGAAAAATCAATTACTTTGCTCTATCTGGAAGACAAACCATACGAAGAGATATCCGAGATAACAGGGATCTCGCAAAATTATGTTCGGGTAAAGATGAACAGGATCAAAAAGAAACTTGAATCTTATGTTAAAAGCAGAGGGAATAGTTAGATGGAATTGAACGAATTTAAAAAAGCCTGGCAACAGGCTACCACGGATAAAGTCCTGGAGAGGGAACTGGACGCTTCGAAGATCAACGAAATGATGCATCGAAGGAGTACTGGAATCCTGTCGAGGCTCGACAGGAGTGTCAAACTTGGAATCTGGTTCCTGGGCCTGTTTTTCCTGCTTACCCTTGCCGATCAATTGGTGCCTGTCGATCTGATTTTCCCAAAAAGCTGGAAAGTATCCCTGGAGGTTCCGCTTTGGATCAACCTGCTCGAATGGATAGTCAATTTGCTGGTCATGCTCACCATGTTGCTGTTTATTGTCAGGTACCGTCGCTTGCAGGTGCAAAATCTGGCCGATCACGACCTCCGGGGTGCCATTGAGAAGGTGCTCAAACTGCTGGATACCTTCAAAAAAGAATTTTACCTTGCTGTCCTGATTCTCATGTCCGGGATAGGCCTCGGCTTTTTGTCAGGGGCGCAACAAGGCTTCAAAACCATTCAAATCAGCCAGACGCCATCTACCACGACAGTGCTTGTTGTCGTCTTTGCCATGTTGCTTCTTTTTGGTTTGCTGATTGGATCAATATTCTATATCTTTCACAAAGGTTTTAACCTGCTTTTTGGCAAGTACCGCGATCAACTAATCCAGTCATTGAATGAACTACAGGAGCACGAAGAGTAGCCGGCATTTTTCTTGTCTCTTCCTGCTATTCATCGTCCTCATCCCTGTGACCACAAAGGCACAAAAGGCCACCCTTACCGGAAGGGTCCTCAATGGTTCTGATCAATCGCCACTTCCCTTTGTCTATCTGCGTTACGATGGCGGCAACAACGGAACAACCACCAACATTGATGGAAAATTTACCATCCCCTCCACTGTCAAACAGATACAGTTCAGCTACATAGGTTTTGTTTCCATCAAGCTGCCGGTGTTGGAGAAATCGGGAGAGAAGGAGTGGCAGGTCTCCATGTATCCCGACAATACCTTGCTCAGTACCATCGAAGTATACCCACGCAAGGATCCTGCCTACCAAATCATGCAATCTGTTTTGGACCATTCCGGTGCCAATGATCCAGAGAAGGTTGAGAGCTTCCAGTACACCTCTTACCACAAATTCTGGCTCTCGGCTGATGATCCTTCAAAAAGTAAACTGACGGGAAAGATGAAGATCTCGGCCAGGGAGTTGGAAAAATTGCAGCAGCGCTTCGAAGAGAACCACATGCTGCTCATAGAAACGCTCAGTCAAAAAAAATTTCTCCAGCCCAACCACGAAAACGAAGAGATCCTCAGCTCGCGGGTCTCAGGACTCAAGAAAGAGGCATTTTTCCTGCTCGCTACACAACTGCAGAGTTTCTCCATCTACCGCGAGAATTTCTCGCTGCTGGGGAAGCAATACCTATCTCCTGTCAGCAAATCTGCCTTGAGAAATTATGCATTTGTGCTGGAAGACACTTTGCAAACCACAGGGCAGGATACCATTTACCTGATCAGGTTTCATCCTGCCAAGGACAGGAATTTTGACGGACTCAAGGGATTCTTACACATCAACACCCACGGATACGCCATTCAGAGCGTCATTGCAGAACCTGCCAATTCCGATAAAAATGAGATCTCCGCTTCCGTTTGGCAACATTACGACAGGCTTGAATCGGACCACTGGTTCCCTACAGAACTGAATGCAGCGATCAATTTTAAGATGATGACCTCGGTCCCTGTCGATACCGCCTCCAGAAAACGCATTCCCATTGAGCTTTCTGTTACTGCCAACAGCCGTACCTACATGTACCAGCGCGCCGTCAATCTTCCGCTTGACCCAAAATCTTTTCCCAAATACGGAATGACCATCTCCTCCGAGAGGAGCGATTCACTGCTAAACTGGAAAGGCTTTCGATACATTCCGCTCACAAAAAAAGACTCCTCTACCTACCTTTATCTCGATAGTCTCGGAAAAAAAGCAAGGTTGTACCAGAAGGTGAAATTGTTGCATGCCCTCTCGCTTGGAACCATCCCGGTAGGTGTTTTTAGCATCAATTTCATGTACCTTTTGGGATTTAACATCAACGAAGGCTACAAATTAGGACTCGGTCTGAGCACCAACCGGAAATTATCGAAGTATTTCGGCACAGGAATCTATTTTACTTATGGCATGGGCGATGGCGGGTTGAGGCATGCAGAATGGATACGAATTTACCCCACAGGATATCCTGATTTTAAAATTCAGCTTGGTTACCGCGATTTCAAGAAGGAGTACGGAGAGGAGGAGATGCTTACAGACTACAACATCTTTGAACCGGAATATTTTCGTTCTCTTTTGATAACCAACATGTTTCATACAAAAAATTATTCCGCAAGCGTTGAAATTCGACCGGTTGAACCACTGAATGTGAAACTCTTCATGGAACGAGGCACCATCTTAAGGAACTCCTATGGAAATTTCAGTCCGGTGGAGTGGGATCCTTTTCAGCTTACCAGGATGGGTTTAGAGCTCAGGTATTCGCCCGGTATCTCCTTTCTGAACGACCGTGAAGAGCTGATCCAGAGTTCTCCGCCTAAATCAGAGATCTATCTCTCGGCCATACAGGGGATGAAACTGTTTCAGAGTCAGTACCAATACACCAAATTGGATTCGAAACTAAAATTCAACATCCGAATTTCTGCCATGGGAACAACGTCGGTGATGATCAGGGGAGGAAAAATATTTGGTACAGCGCCGATCACTGAGTGGTTTCATGGATATGGAAGCTATTCAGGCGCCTTCACCTTGCTCGCACATTACTCCTTTACCACGATGCGGCTGAATGAGTTCTCAATCGATCAGTATGCCTCCCTGCACATCCGCCACAATTTTGGAAGGGGATTTATCCCGACCAACTACTTCATCAGACCCGAACTGGTCCTTGTCCAAAATATTGGGATTGGGTCGCTGAAGTCCGAATACACGCTGTCATCAGGAGCAACAGACTTTAGGAAAGGCTATTATGAATCTGGCATCGAGCTCAACAAGATCATCAACTACAATCTGGCTGGATTGGGATTTGGCACTTATTACCGATACGGACCTTACCGCCTCGAAGCAAACAAATTGAACTTTGCCTACCGTTTTACCCTCAATTTTAAGTACTGAGGTTGAAAACTTTATTTCTACAATTCATTGGTAAATTATGCCCAAATTCATATTTTTTAGGACATTGCAATGTATTGTCCTATTCTCTTATCAACAGAGAAACTTCCTCTTGTGGTAGAATTCTAAACCATTTACGGATATTTAAATGTTTTTTGTTTTGGATCTTTGAGGAAAAGGCTAAACGACAGTCCTGTAATCCTCAATTCGACACACCTCTTTTAGAACAATACAAAAAAATTACTCGTAATAAATCACATTAGTAACCGCCGGTTCATATTTCGCATACAGTGAGCCAACCGTCGCGTAAAGTTTATTACCATCAGTTGTTATTGCCAGCCAAGCAATCGTATTTCCATTATCGCCAACCAGTTGAGGCGTAATGTTGGTAATGGAATAATCGGCTAAATTAAGCTTGAAAACTCCGTTGGTGCTCATGGTCGATTTGATAAAGATCAGATTTTTAGAAGGAATCATCACGATATCTTCCAAAACATCAAAGTCCTGACTCCAAAACATTTTCTTGGTTAATTTCAGTGTTGTTTTGTCGAAAACCAGCATCAGTAACTTTGGATTTTTCCGGTTGATATCTGTTTTTTCGCAGGTTTTATTCAGGAAGAAATACACATTGTTGGCATCGGAGCAGGAAAGGATGCTTCCACCGGCCAGATATTGCGAAGTCGAATCCCTGAAAGAGGTTCGGTTAACATCATCGGCTGTATATACGCTGATGTAATTACGCGAATGACCATTGATGCTGTAATTGCCGTTGGTGCTGGCAAAATAACATTTCATGTGAGTCGGATTGGCTTTGCAATAGGTTTCGTCGATTTGTAAGCCGCTGGCGCCATTTAATATTACATAGTCGTTTTCATAAAATCCGGCCATGTCGATTAATTGTGCAGTTCCGATTCGATATGCAGTGTAACCACCTTTTTGAATATCCTGATAAACAAACCAGTATGGATTTGCGAACATTCCGGGGGAAGAGCCATAGCCACCATTTTTTGCCGGGAAATCAAATAATTTTGTATTTACATCAGTACCACCAGGTCCGATGCCATAAACACCAATCGTATTGTGACTGGATGCTCCGTATGTTGATTGTGGAGGAAAATAGGCACCGTACCGTAGGTCGGTTTTGTCGCCTTCTTGATAGAAAAATGGCTGGTATTCAATATTGTTCGTTTGTTTCATGAAAACCGAATCTCCTTTTGCATTACAGCGAGCATAGTTAAATACTGATGTATTGGGATCTACAGAAAACATGGTTTTGTATGTCTGGCTAAAATGCCCGTTTTCGAACTGCAATTGAACAGGAGTCGCTCCCACACTCAAAGGAATGGTTTGTCCGCCTAACACGTGCCAGCCGTTCGTTTCCTGAATTAGCTTCGGGACTTTTGGATTTGTAGTCACGTTGGGACTAACATCGGTTTTCTTGCATGCAGTAAATAATAATAGACCTGAAATTAACGCGATAAGTATGTTTTTCATTTTTAGTTGATTAGTGATTATAAATTAAAACCAAATCCTAAGCCGGTGTGGAAAGACTTAATCACAGAAGTTGTATTCAGACTGTTCGTCCATTGATATTTGCGAATTGAGAAATCCATAAAAAAGGTAAGTTTTCGTCCAACAACCAGAGAAGGTGCACATCCATAACTTAATGCAACTGCTGTCCGTTTTACATCAGGAGAAGGTGGTTCAATCAGGGCTAAATGCGAAACACCGTAATCGAAATACAATCCTGACAGAAACATGGATACTATTAGTCTAGCGCCTTCATCCGACCAAACCGGAGTACTTTCGGTGGTGGTATATTCGTGGATTGTGGATACTCCAAATTCGTCTTTTCCATAATCTTTGTGGGTCGTTATGGTTGTAATTTCGCCATTTGTTACCGGTCCTTTTGGTTGATAAATGGCCATATTGCCAAATGGTCGTATCCTGAGTCCAACAGTTGTAATTTTAGCATTCAGCGGATTATATGCACTATTTTCAAAATTTGACTTTTCATGATCAATAACGGCAGCAAGACTTAATCCGGTGTTGTGCTTCTTGCTGTATTTCAAAAAGGCAAAGGGCATGTCAGCGCCGAGGTACAATTTCATCGGGTCACCCAGCGAATAGTAGTTTTTCATCTCTTTTTGGGGTGAAGCAAATGCAAATTCAGTCCAGATATTTAGTTTTTTTAGTCCAAATTCTACTTGTGCCTGAGTATTGACAGAATATAAGATGCATACTATCAGTATGTATTTGAGAATAGATTTGCGTGATTGGTGGTTTTTAGTCATTATAATTGGTATTGTTTGAGTATTGTTTGGAAGATATTACTTTAATTTTTGTTGCTTGAGTTCCATCTTCCATGTAAATGGATTGTACTTAAAGGTGCCTTCATATCCGGCACAGCAATCCGGGTCATCATTGGTCCATACCTGAAATGTTCCGGAAATTTGCTCGTCTAAACCCGAAATCGAAAAAATTGCACGCCGTGCGAATAACTTGGTTTGACAGTCGGATTGATACCTGATTGCTTGCTCGATTTTTTCACGTAGATAGTTGTTGCCAAGGTATTCATTGCCGTTGGAATAAATCAGCTTAAGAAAATCAGATCCTTCTTCGTGCCCACCGGTACAGGCATTTCCAGCTCTGAAAAACAGCAAAACATCGTATTTTCCGTCGCCATTCATGTCAATTATTTTGGATTGTATGGTATCCGGAAGTCCGTAATAACTTTCAGGGTATCTCTCATTCCATTTCGAATCATTTTCTTCACACGGACCACCAACTTCGCCACTGATCAGCAATTCCTTCTTCCATTTCTCAGTTTCATTTTTAACGAACTGACTGAAGTCATTCTTAGCATCATGGCCCGATTGCTGATGACAGGAGAACATTAACACTGCCAAAGATACTGCCTGGCAGATGGATTTCAGGCTTGCTGGAGGTGGTGCCTGCTCCTGCTTTGAAATCATAATTTCGGACTTTTCATCGAGGATGTCATTCCTATTAATACTTCGCTTGAAGAAAAAAAGAGAAAATAGGATTATGTTTCTCATATTTTGCAATGATTGGTTTGACCTAAGTCTTTGTTTCAGTATAAAATTATTGACCTAACATGTTCCAATTGATGGTGGTAATTTGTATCGCTTTATTGAGAAGATGAGCATTCTATACATAATTCTTTCATTTTAGAATGAGCCACTTATGACGCGCTTCATAGTTTTGGTAGTTTAAAATTTCCATTTTAATGTGAATTTCTAAGTAAAAAATACTATACATAAGCTATTTAAACAATTCCTTTGAATCAACTGTCACTATTGCGTATACATAGGTTGTTTTGAACATATCCAGTGCATATAGCAATGCATCTTGGGAAAATCCACCTTTAGTCATAAAGTAATATCGAAATTCAACCTTGTTTTTTACTTCATCATAGGTCGCCCTGATCAGATTGGTTTGTGCGTTGATGCTTAAAACCAATTCTTTGGCCTGGGCGGAAGTAACTCCGGCTTTCAACTCATTGGCCAAATTAAAAACAAGCCATTGATTTTCAGCATTTATATCAATAAACGTCTTTATTTGGAGTTTGGCATCCTGAACGATTTGAATGTAATCTGGTTGGGCAACAACAACTTCAATCCCTGCTTTCGTCATAATATCTTTTAGAACAGCAGAAGTACAATCCGTTCCTGAAATCACATTTTGAGCTTTTATGCTTGTCAAAGACAAAAAAAGCATTATAATTAAGAATAATTTAGTTTTCATGATCATTAATTTTTGAGTTGTGAATTTCTATTTAGTTATAAATTTGAGCAAGCTGAAATCTTTACCGGTCCATTCGAAATAGGATATTCCCTGCACATAATCTTTTGATGCGTCATCGACATCACTGCCCGCCTTACCGCTAAGGATCAGGAGGTTGCTGTTATTTTTAAATTCCAGTATTTCGTGTTTTGCGAATGATTCATTGTATCCTTGTGTGACACCCTGAAGAACTTCAGGGAAATATACGTCACCGGTTTGTGTATCAATTAGTGCAGCCTGAATACAAGCAGTGCCGCATCCCCACTGCTTTAAAATAAATTTTCCGGCAAAGTTTATCGGTTCCTTTACCAAGGCACTTTGCAATTTAGTCTTAAATTCCCTGGCTTTTGGATGACTGTTCCAATTGACAACCAAGGCTGTCTTTTTTCCTGTTATTGCAGGGAATTGAGTGTAGGTTGGAGTTTTTTGAGCAAAAATATCCGCTGACCACATGATAAAAATCGAGAGAATAAGGATATGCTTCATAATAAAAGATCCAGATAATTAGTGACCAAAAAACTGTTTATCCAAATTACCTTCATGATAATAACCCCCATATTCTTTACAATAAATCACAAAATCTGTTTTAGTTTCGGAGTTGATATTAATATCGAAATTAAGCGTCCGCTGCGCCTGTGCCGATTCTTCAATATTGCTCGTTTTATTGTAAAGGCTTACTAAGTTTATTACAAATGAATTAGCAGTTGTAAAATGACCCCTTACATTAAAAATCAGGGAATAATTGCCATCATCGTTGACCCCCTGGTATTCGTAATAACCAGTAATATTTCCAGACGCATCACAATAAAGTTGCAATCCCGTACCTTGTCGTGTTTTTTCATGAGTGATGATCGCATACCACTCACGGGCTACGATTTTTTCCTTTGGTGTATTGCGCAATGAAGCCAAGTGTTCCTGCAATTCCTTTTCTTTCTTTTCCTGTTCGATTTTATTCAGTCTTTCAAATTCAATAATTTTATTGATAAAATCTTCAGCTGTATTTTTTTTATCCCTCATCATGGTCATTTTCCTTGCATCAATGTATGCCACTTTATAGCCCCTGTCTTCATCCCATTTATAGGCAATCGCGAATTCATTTCCACCTCGCGAACAAGCAATTTTGTAATCCTTTACCCATTCCACATCAATTCCGAAATGAAAAATTTGCTCTGCGATCAATTGGGAGTTAAAATCGATGGTATGAAAAACTATTCCTCTGTCTTTTCCCCAATCACGCGAAGCGACAATAAGTTTTCCATCCCTCTCACCACAAATCCTTGGTTCTGCCTTTTCCGAAAATTGTGATTTCAACTTGAGGTTTTCCAATATTTTTCCATCCGATTTACGGACGGCATAAATAAATCCATCCAGATTCAGAACGATATAATTGGGGGTTTCAAAGCTTCGTTTTAAGGATTCAAGCCTTGATTTTGTATAAGAATTATCTCCTACGTATACATAAATTCCTTTGGCAAGAACTTTCACCTCTTTTGTTTCCAAATTGATTTCGGTTACCACTGCTTCAGCATTCTCAGAATAGGCTGCCGAACGAAATGAAAGCAAATAATAGATATTTTTTTCGCCCTTGAGGACAACAAAGTTACGGTTGTCAACGCCCAGGGTATTTTTCCCTTCCATATTTTCATGAATCAGTTCTTTGGGATTTCCCAGTTGTTGAACAGAAATATAGGTCGAGTATTTTTTCCCTGGTTTGATTTGCAATAAAATATCAGAAGTCAAAAAGTAGCTTGGTGGACAACAAAAATTAAATCCATCATATTTCGCTTTCCCCAAAGTTTCAGAGAAATCAAAAGCATCGCTATCGGCAACTACCTTGTAAATTCTGTCGTCCAGATAACCTGGATGAAAATAAAATGCATTCAGGTCAGACAGATATGCCCAGGCGTTATCAGTGGCATTGGTATCTTTAAAAAAATTAGGTGCGAGATATATTGATTCCAGATTTTGGGTATTCCAGATTTTACAATCGTTTGGCGAACTAACAACCAGGTATTTATTATCGGGTGTAAATTGCATGTC
>CAZGSQ010000053.1:0-23063 GCA_964528535.1 uncultured Tangfeifania sp.
TACGGCTCTGAACACTCTTTCCCTACACGACGCTCTTCCGATCTGGTTACCTTGGCTTTTGAGCCGCGATTTGCAATTGGGTTGATAGGTTCTTCCGGCAAAGGAGGCGCTACCCTGCAACGACGTCTCTTCGGTGAAGCAGTCGAAAGCCTTGCAGGAAGTAGTGAATACCATTGGATGGCAGGAAATTATCTCAAATACGCGGCCTCGGAAGCCAGCTTTGGAAAGAAGACAGGTTGCGATTTGACTGTCGATTCGCACGAACTGATTGCCCTTTGTGCCCCCCGGTTGACCTTTGTAAGTTATGGAATACCTGCCAAAGGCGATGCCAAGTGGTTGGACCAGCAGGGAAGTTTCATGGCAACTGTGGCTGCAGGAAGCGTTTTTAAATTATTGGGAGCAAAAGATTTGGGCCTTTCCAACGACTACATGAATGAAAAAATGCCACCCGTACTTACAGGTCTGCTGGATGGCGAACTGGCCTGGCGACAACACGATGGCGGGCATACAGATGCACCCAATTTTCAGTATTTTATTCCCTGGGCAAGTAAAATGCTAAAATACAACAAGTCATCCAACCAATAAGCACCATCCATGAAAATGAGTTTCATTCCTTTGAAGTTGCTGCTCCTCCCTTTTGTGCTGGTCGTGTCAGAAGCCTTGCTTGGGCAGGATGTTCGCAAAGAGGTCGCAGGGATTCCCATTAACTACGACGAATCAAAAATTCCGGCCTATTCCCTCCCGGATCCCTTGGTCTTGCAAAATGGCGGGAAAGTAGAAAATGCACAAACTTGGTTCAAGAAAAGACGTCCTGAAATTCTCAGACTATTTGAAGATGAACAGTTTGGAAAATCACCAAATCGAAAGAACAGTAGTTTCAAGGTATTCGAAACCGGAACGCTGGTCATGCAGGGTAAGGCAACCAGAAGACAGGTAACCATCTATTTTACAAAGGATACTTCCAAATACAAGGCCGACCTGCTGTTGTATCTTCCTGCTAAGAAGGAGGGACCGGTACCGATCTTGTTGAATATCAGTTTTACCCCAAATTGCCTTACAATTGACGATCCGGGGATAAAACAAGGAATGTTGTGGAACCGCCAGGGGAAAAGGGTTCCTGCCTCCGAAGGCAAGAGATTTGGCGCACTTGATGTCGGGAAATTTATTTCCAACGGGTTTGGTGTGGCCACCATTTATTACGGAGACATCGAACCCGACTTCCCGAAAGGAATAGATTTCGGAATCAGGGGGCACTACCTGAAGTTGGGACAAAAATATCCCTCACCGAATGAATGGGGCGCCATTTCGGCCTGGTCGTGGGGACTAAGTTGTGCGATGGATTACCTCGAAACGGACAAGGAGATCGATGCAAAGAAAGTGGCCCTTTACGGTGTCTCCCGCTTGGGTAAAACCGTTTTATGGGCCGGGGCATGCGATGAAAGGTTCGGCATGGTGATCGCAAGTTGTTCGGGTGAAGGAGGTGCCGCCTTGTCGAGGCGCATCTACGGCGAAACGATCAAACACATGACCGACTCCACCCGATATTTCTATCAATTTTGCGGCAACCGTGCCAAATATGGGGATGACCCCGGCTCCTGCCCCATCGATGCACACCTGCTGATTTCTCTCATTGCACCGCGACCCTTGCTGCTGCAAACCGGCGATACCGACAACTGGTCGGATCCCAAAGGAGAGTTTTTGGCAGCCGTTGCTGCCGAACCGGTTTATCAACTATTGGGTAAAATAGGATTGGAAACCAATGTCTGGCCCCCGGCAGGCATACCTGTGTTAAATGATCTGGGCTATTACATGCATTCAGGCGGACACGGGACACTTCCTGCAGACTTTGATATTTATCTTGATTTCCTGAAAAAGCATTTCCTGAAAAAATAACATGGGCACGGTCCTCAAGTACCTACAGGCATGAAACGAGCACGTAAATCATTTACATCCAAAAAAATGATAATTCCAACATGCAAGTTCCATCCGGCCATTTAAAAACAAATAATGATCGAATGAAAATTACCGCAATTCTATTTCTCATGCTTGCAGCCATGGCGGGTTACACCCAAATTCCTCCGGTTTTTGGGCCTGAATACAAGGAAATCACGAAGCAAGATGAAATGACCAGAACATACATCTCACCGGTTAGAGTCATGTGGACCTCCGATGCGACCGGAAAACTGGTTAAGAATACGGCAGTGCTTTTAAAGCTGGGAAACAGCCAGTCTGACATGAGCCGACTGACTCAATTCTGCTCCATCAAAAGTGCGGCAACCGATACCTCTTCCATTTTACTCGATTACGGAAAGGAGCTTCACGGAGGACTTCAATTGGTGATGGGTGGCTCTTTCAGAAGGGAGCCGTCGCTGGTACGAATCCGTTTTGGTGAATCTGTCGGTGAAGCCAACAGCCAGACAAACTATGCCGAATGGCCGAAAGGCTTTTCTACCGACGACCATGCGAAAAGGGATGAATGACATTCACAACTCATTTGGAGAATTTTGCTACCCTGGTTACCGACTGAGCCTGTGCCATGGATGGTCTTCGGGGGCGACTGCCTTGCTGACAGAAAATGTTCTTGGAATCAAAATAATTGAAGCAGGATGCAAAACACTTAAATTTGAACCACATCTCGGCAATCTTGATTGGGTGGAGGGTAGTTTCCCCACACCCCCGGGTGTTGTCAAGGTGAAACACACCAAACTTGCAAACGGCAAGATTGAAACAAGGATAGATGCCCCCAGGGGAATAAAGATATTGTGACGGGACTCGATGTCAACCGGCACCAAGTATTCTTAAACTTTATAAAAAATAGACGGGTGAGAAAATTAAGACTGATTTTGATGATTCCCCTGTTGCTGGCATTGACGGCAACAAAGGTAAGTGCACAGTTCCTCATGGACATGGTCGACACGACCAAGAGCATGGGAAAGGGGATGTTGGGAGTTTACAAGAAATACGATCACATCAAGATTGGTGGCTATATTCAGCCTCAATTTCAAGTAGCTTCTGACAAGGGGATCAAAAGTTACGAAGGTGGGGATTTCGCTCCACAGGTCAGCAACAGGTTTACCTTAAGGCGCAGTAGAATTCGCATTGACTATGTTCACTTTGGTGGCAGCGAACAACCGGGGGTACAATTTGCCTTCCAGTTTGATGCCAACGAAAGAGGGTTTACGGTGAGGGATGTGTGGGGCCGGATCTTTGAGAACAAATTAAAATTGTTCTCTTTCACCACGGGAATGTTTGCGCGTCCATTCGGTTTTGAAGTGAACTACAGCAGCAGCGACAGAGAGGCTCCCGAGCGTGGAAGAATGTCGCAAATTCTGATGAAGAGCGAACGTGATTTGGGCGCCATGGTGAGTTTTGATGCTAGAAAGAACATCGGATTTTGGAGCAATGTAAAAATTGACCTCGGTATCTTCAATGGACAAGGAATTGTAGCAACAGGCGAATTCGACAATTTCAAAGACATGATCGCCAGAATTTCATTGAAGCCGGTTCATCTGTCCGAAAAAATCCAGTTTTCTGCAGGAGCTTCAACCCTTCAGGGCGGTTTGTTGCAGAACACAAAATACCTGTACCAAACAGGCACGGTGAATGGGATCAAAACTTCTGTGGCCGATTCCAGTGCTTCCAATCTGTACGGCAAGTCTCCCCGAATTTATTACGGTGCTGATGTACAGTTAAAAATTAAGAACCGGATTGGCTTCTCGGAATTCAGGGCAGAATTTGTAGTGGGACAGCAAACGGGTACCAATTTGAGCAGTGAAACGCCAACAACATTGATTGTTGGCAACGACGGCTATTACATCAGGAGGTTCAACGGAGCCTATTTTTGTTATGTCCAGCACCTGTTTTCCACCAAACACCAGTTGGTAGTGAAATACGACTGGTATGATCCGAATTCGCTGGTAAGCGGCAATGAAATAGGAGCATCCGGTTCAAACCTATCGGTGGCCAATATCAAATATAGCACACTGGGACTGGGCTATGTATACTACATGACGGAAAATATCAAACTCGTTGCCTATTATGCCAGGGTCATGAACGAGCACACCCTACTGAAGGGTTTTACTTCAGATGTCAGTGATGATGTGATGACCTTTAGGATGCAATTCAGGTTTTGAGTCTATTCAAATTTAAACAGGATAACGTACTGTATGGCACGGAATACTATTTTTATCATCAAAAACAACCGTAGCCTTTTACATGGCAAAACCTGTGGTATATAAAGGCTGATGATGGGAGTGCAATTTCTGATGTGTTGCCCAACAAAGCCTTTCTGTTTTCGATTGATGCGGGATTGCCCTGTGAATTCAAGATGCCCCTTCCAATCAGCTTAAGTGCCGTACAGAACTTGCCTGCGGGGATCCGCATCATAGGATAAAAGTCCATCAAAGACCCTTTCTATCGTTTTACAAACTGCCAATTTTGTATATTTACACTCCTAAGGTTGTTCTTAAAGAATACCATCGACCAAAGTCCAAAAAATGCTGAAAAAATGAAGAAATCAAAAGTCCTCTCTCTTTTTCTGATGCTTTTGGGAAGCATGCTTTCTTTGCTAAATGTGGGTTGTAAAAACAATGCCGATAGTCCGGTTTTACCAGATATGCGCGGTAAGGTAGAGGTTTATGCGCACAGGGGAGCGAGAAGCTATGCCCCGGAGAATACGATCCCGGGTTATGCCAGCGGACTTGCCATCGGCACCAACTGGGTAGACATGGATGTTGTGATGTCCAAAGATGGAGAGGTGGTGGTATCCCACGACATCAGGCTGAATCCTGATATCGTGAGGGGAGTGGATGGAAAATTCATCACCGAACGGACAATTGTCAAAACATTGTCGTTGGCGGAACTCAAGAAATTCGATGTTGGCAGGATGAATTTAAACAGTACCTATAGTAAGTTCTTCCCTGCTCAACTTAGGATGGATGGCGTAACGATGCCCACCCTGCGTGAAGTGATCCGTTTTGTGAATGGTAAGACGGATAAAAAAGTGGGCTTCCAGATCGAATTTAAAACCGATCCCGAGCACATCGACTGGACCCACACTCCTGCCGAATTTGCCGCTGCATTGTACAAAATTCTGAAGGAGGAAGACATTGTTACGATTTGTGAAATACAATCGTTCGACTGGAGATGCCTGTTTGAAATACAAAAATTGGATGCCAGAATAAAAACTGCTTACCTGACCGAATGGGACAATGAACCGGGGACACCATGCAGTTTCTTTGATCCAAATCCGGTGATCGCCGGATTGTGGACGGGAGGTGCATTGGTGAAGGATCACAAGAATTCAATACCTCAGATGGTCAAAGATCTGGGTGGAGCATGTTGGGAGCCCGAAGATTTGGAACTCACCAAAGAGACACTGGCCGAAGCCCACAAACTGGGTTTGAAAGTAGTCGTATGGACATGGCCCGAACACAGCGGAACGACCTTTGATGTGAATCTGGTTTCCAAACTAATCACCTGGGGGGTAGATGGAATCATCACGGATGACCCCGGAATGCTGAACTCCATGCTTACAGCCCGAAGTTATTCTTTGCCGGCGAGGTACTGATTTTGGGTGTACTCCTCTCCCAATGAACTTGTAAATAAAGCTTCCGCATTTATACTTGGGCGATACTTGAGAATAGAATAGGCTTCCGCATTTATACTTGGGCGATGCTTGAGAATAGAATAGGCTTCCGCATTTATACTTGGGCGATGCTTGAGAATAGAATAGGCTTCCGCATTTATACTTTAGCGTTGCTTGAGAATAGAATAGGCTTCCACATTTATACTTTAGCGATGCTTGAGAATAGAATAGGCTTCCACATTTATACTTTAGCGATGCTTGAGAATAGAATAGGCTTCCACATTTATACTTTAGAGGTACTTGAGAATAGAATAGGCTTCCGCATTTATAATTTAGCGATGCTTGAGAATAGAGTAAGCTGTGTCAAGTGAACAGAAACTTTGATCCGGCGGAATGGCATACTCACCAACATCGATTGGCAACAAGGACAACATTAAACCTTTAAGCATTTTGATTGTCTTACTGATATTCTGGCAACCAGCAGGTTCCTGCATCAGAATCAGAATCATTTCTGCATGCGGCACACAATTGAATTGATTTCTGAGACCACCTGCCAAACTAATTAAAAAAATAAACATGTCTAAACCTTCTGTCATGACGTTGAAATCAAAGAATCATTTTTGGTTTTTAGGATTTTTGATCTTGCTGTGTGCATCTAACTCGTATGGTAAAAAAATTAGTCAACCTGTTTTAGGGCACCGCACAGTTAACATACTCAAAATTGGGGATCTGGAATTCAAGGATCTCAACAAGAATGGTCGATTGGATAAATATGAAGATTGGCGGTTGTCACCGGAAGAAAGGAGTGCAGACCTCCTTTCTAAAATGTCCGTTGAACAAAAAGCTGGATTTATGCTTATCAACACAGTCTCCATGATAGGTGAAAAAAGGGCTGCCGCAGAAGGGTTGGTAGCCAGTGATTTCAATGAAAGCGGAGGCCGGGGCCAAGGTGGTTTTGGCGAAGCGCCAGCCGGCAGAAGAGGAAGCAATACCCAGACATCCACCGGTCCTACAGGGGTGGCGGGGGTTCTGGCAAATATGAGTGGAGGCGGGGGAGTTACCAATTTTGTAACCAAGTTCAACAACCGCCATTTCATCTACCGTATGAACGAAAGTGCAAAAAATACAGCTGAATGGGCAAATAAATTGCAAGCATTGTGCGAGAGCCAACCTTTGGGTATACCCGCCATTGTTGCATCCAATCCACGAAACAACATTACAGTCAATGAAGCACTTGGAACCAGCACAGGAACCACAGTCTTTTCAGTGTGGCCCGGAGAACTGGGGTTGTCGGCCATGCACGATCTGAAATTAACAAGGGAATTTGCCGATATTGCACGCCAGGAGTGGTTGGCTGTTGGATTGAGAAAAGGATACATGTACATGGCCGACCTTTCGACAGAACCCAGATGGTCGAGAGTAAACGGAACATTTGGTGAGGATGCTGAATGGGTCGCCAAAATGATTACTGAAGTGATCATTGGTTTTCAGGGAAAAAAATTAAATACTGGTTCGGTCGCATTAACTACCAAACACTTTCCAGGTGGTGGCTCTGGCGAAGATGGGCAGGATTCCCATTTTGACTGGGGTAAAAAGGAGATCTATCCTGGTAAGATGTTTGAGAACAATCTAATCCCATTCAAAGCAGCCATAAAAGCCGGAACATCCTCCATGATGCCCTATTATTCGCTTCCTTTCGGCACACCATACGAAGAGGTTGGTTATTCCTTCAACAAAGGGGTCATTACCGATTTGCTCAGAACCAAAATGGGATTCAAGGGCATCATCAATTCAGATACAGGTCCTCTTACCGGAATGCCTTGGGGAGTTGAAAACCTTACGAAACCGGAACGATACAAAAAGGCAATTGAAGCCGGGGTCAACCTTTTTTCAGGAGAATCAGATCCTGCCGTGTTGCTGGAAGTCATCAACAAAGGAATGGTAGAGATGAGTTACATTGATAACTCCGTGATCCGCTTGTTAAACGAGAAATTTAAACTTGGATTGTTTGAAAATCCCTATGTAGATGTCAATGCAGCGGAACAAATTGTCAACAATGCCAAATTTAAAGAGCGGGCTGATCTGGCCTTGAGAGAATCCATTGTACTGTTGCAAAATGACAAAAAAGCTTTGCCGCTGCATTCAAATACCAAAATCTATTTTGAGACCTACTCCAAGGGCCCGAAAGACAAACTATCGGATCCAGGCTCTGTTTACAAATCAACTGGCAACAATTATCCATGCACATTTGTAAATACCCCGGCAGAAGCGGATGTTGTGCTGCTGTGGATTGTACCCAAAGGGAATTCACTCTTTGGATCCACTGGGTCACCAATCTCTCTTTCCTTGTCAAAGTGTTCGGTCGATGTAAATTATATCAACAAACTTTCGGCAGATAAACCAACCATTTTGGTTGTGAATTACACCAATCCGTGGGTCATCAATGAAATCTACAACGATCAGACCAAAGGAAACATCAAGGCTGTATTGGCTACGTTTGGTACTACGCCTGAAGCACTTCTGGATGTTGTTTCAGGAAAGTACAATCCTACCGGGAAAATGCCATTCTCCACTCCCACCTCTGATGAGGCAGTTACCAATCAAAAAGAAGACGTCCCAGGCTACATGGAAGGGAAAGGTTATGCCCTGTTCAATTGCGGGCAAGGGTTGAGTTACAAATAGCACAATTGTAACGTTGAAAAGAGAAGATAGTCTATTCAGGATTCTAATGAATGCATAATCGATCGGCTACAATCTTCTTTGCCTCCTATTTACACGCTGCCAACCAAAATGTAATTGGGTGTGCATGGCGTATGCCAGATTACTTGTAATTTACTTTGATGTTGAAGCGCGGTGCATTTCCGTTTCGTTCTCCCGATTGACTGGCGTCAATTTTGTCGTGAAACCACCATTGCTCGTAATAGGCGAATGTACCATAAACATAGAAAAAAAGATCATTCCCATCCTCCATGTTCACTTTAACCATACCCGACGAATCAACAGGTACCGAACCCGAATAATGGGCATCGTAACATTTCAGCACTTTCAGACCTAAAAATTTCCATTGAAATGCAAAGCCACCACCGGTATTAAACATTTTTCCATAATTGTGATTTACATAATTGGAAAATGAGCAGTTAAAAGTGAGGTTGTAAGGTCCCTTTGCAGCCAATTTTACGTTAATATCTTTCGTGACAACATCCTGGGTGATGCTTTCCACGCTATTGGATCCAAGAACTTCAATGTTCCCTGAAATTTGATAGTCACACGCAGCAGTGTCTTTTGAAGAGTCAACCGATTTTTGGGTGAAGGTAAAATTGAACCCTTCCGACTTCCCTTTCATCTTATCTCCGCTTTTAGAAACCAAACGTTTTTGACCGTATCCCAAATCAGCTAAAAAAAGCGTCAGAACGAAAAGTAAAATTGTTTTTTTCATGATCCAGATTTAATTTGGGTTATTGTTTGAGTGCGTACTTTTCCAAATTTATCATTTTTTTGGCAGAGCGCAACCTTGATCATTTATCCATTATGCGCCAATAAGGTTGAGCTTCTGCAAATAGTATTGCGCCTGGCCTTACTCGGACAGGGCATTCCAAAAGGCCGGGCTCCCACTATTCCGCCATTCCTGATGTTTCCTTTCTATCATCCAACAATTCATCCAAACCCATAATTCCGGGACGCTGAAAATGCAATACGATTTTTGTCTTACATCAATTTGCCTTCCTTTGGATTTTATTTCTCAAGGGATTTTCTATATTTACAAGCAAAGTCACAAACAGATGCTTGTTTAATGGTTGTTGAAGATATATCATGAATGATCCATACAAAACCACAGAAGAACTTCGAATAGCCTTAAAGGAATTGCAGCAGAAGTATGATTCACTGAATGAATTCGTACGTGAAGAATCTGCTGAACACAAGTGGACTGTAGAAGCACTAAAAGAGAGTGAGTATAAATACAAGATTGCTTTCCAAACCAGCAGAGATTCTATCAATATTACCGAACGCGATGGAACTTATATAGATATTAATGAGGGATTTACAAATATTACAGGCTTTACCAGGGAGGATGTAATAGGGAGATTGTCAAGTGAAATAAATATGTGGGCAATTCCCGAAGATCTTCAAAAACTTTCAACTGGGCTGAAGGAGAAGGGTTATGTTGAAAACCTCGAATCAATATTTAGATGCAAAGATGGCTCACTGAAAACTGCCATCATTTCGGCAAACATCATTGTTCTGAACAATGAACCCCATATTCATGTAATCGCGCATGATATTACCGACCGCAAACACATGGAGGAATTAATCCTTCAAAGCAAACACCAGTATGACAATTTGGTTTCCAACATACCGGTTGGGGTATATGTCTTGCGTAGTAAACCCAAAGGTACATTTGCACATGATTACGTCAGCCCAAAAATGGCAAATATGCTCGATTTGAGTATTGAGAGCTTCATGGCAAGTGGTGATGCCATTTTCAAAGCCATTCATCCTGATGATCTGGAAGGGTTTGTGAGATCAAATCAGGAAGGGATTCAACTAAAGCGGCCCTTCGACTGGAAAGGCCGCGCAATAGTTCAAGGTGTTGTCAAGTGGCTGCACATTTCATCACTTCCCCAGGAACTTGAATGTGGTGATATTTTGTGGAATGGATTAATCGCCGATATCACGGAACAAATGCTGGCCAAAGCAGAAATAGAGCACCAAAACGAAGAACTTCATAAAATTAATGCAGAAAAGGACAAGTTTTTTTCCATAATTGCCCACGATCTTCGTAGTCCTATCAGCGGATTTTTAGGAATAACGCAGGTAATGGCAGAAGAATTACCTACTCTTTCGATGGAAGAAATTCAGAAAATCGCTGTACTGATGAGCGAATCGGCAACCAATATCTATCGTTTACTCAACAACCTTTTAGAATGGTCACAAGTACAACAAGGAGCAATACTTTTCAATCCTAAATTGATGCATCTGAGAATTGTGGTCGATGGAAGCATAGATTTGATCCTTCAATCGGCAAAAAGCAAAAAAATTGAAATAGAAACAGATATTCCCAATGAATTAATTGTATTTGCTGATGCAAACATGCTCCAAACCATTGTTCGCAATCTCCTGTCCAATGCGTTAAAATTTACACCCAAAGGCGGAAAAATTTATCTTGCGGCAAAAATCAGGGACAATATAGATGTTGAAATCTCTATCAGGGACACCGGAATTGGGATGAGTCAAATTATCTTGGACAATCTATTTCATCTCGACTTCCAAACAGGCAGGAAAGGTACCAATGACGAACCAAGCTCCGGCCTCGGACTATTGCTCTGCAAAGAATTTATTGAAAAAAACAACGGAAAACTCTGGGCAGAAAGTGAAGAAGGTAATGGTTCAAATTTCTATTTCACGTTACCTCAAAATCCCCACTGACCTACACGGAGAGATCTACTTTTTATGAATCTTCTCATGACTTTTTATTTTCACAATCAATTAATTAACTGCATCAGATCTTCAACAACAATGACACCTGTCCTGTTTAATCGTTCATAGGACTGATGCCCATTGGAAACCAGGATGCAGGAGCAACCAAGTTCAGAAGCCACCTCAAAATCGTGAATTGTATCACCAATTAGCAATAGTTCTTTGGGTTCAAGATTCAATTTAGTGATCATCTCTCTTCCTGTTTCCAGTTTTGAATGAGCAAAATGGTCACTCAGCCCCGAAACCAATTCAAAAAAATGGCTAATCTGATAATATTTAAGACATTGATCCAGTATTTCCTGGTTCATTGCGGATAAAATATATTGCCCAAAACCGCAATTTTTGAAATAGTTCAATACTTCTTTCGCATTCTCATGGAGAGAACAATCCCAAACCATTTGATTGTATTGGTCAATAAATTCCATGGCAGGAACTTCGAAAGGTTCTTTATCAAAATCAAATCCGATCAATTGATAGTACTCTTTTACCGGGAATGTGAATACCTTTTTATATTGACCAACGGATAAAACAGGAATTCCACGTCTATAGAGAATCCTATTCATGCATT
This sequence comes from uncultured Tangfeifania sp., assembly GCA_964528535.1. Lineage (GTDB taxonomy): Bacteria > Bacteroidota > Bacteroidia > Bacteroidales > Prolixibacteraceae > CAINVV01. The sequence continues at coordinate 11,631 of CAZGSQ010000053.1, forward strand.
CAACCGCCAACATTGTGTCATTTAACAGAGTGCCGTTCCAATCCCAGATAATACCTCGAAATTGACCAATCAGCTTTATGCCCATCTTTTTAGTCCCTTTAGAAATGAGTTTGCTTTGTCTTGCATTCTTTGAATATGACCCCATTGGGCTATTTCTCAACAGTCTATTTATCAGTATATTTATCCGGAGATAACACTTCCTCTTTAAATACTTTCCCACCAATCATGGGTCTGAGAATATTTGAAGATAATTCAAATGCACGACCAAAGTATAAACATATTAAAAAGAACTTGATTCCTAAGATCTGTAGTTTGAGTAATTTGCACTTAAATATCCTATGCTCCTATAAAACTCTTTTTGTTGGTGGTATTAATAAAAAACATATTAACTATGAAACGAACATTCATTTCAATCATCCTCTTGTTTATTAGCTATTTTAGCTTTTCACAAGACAAAATTTTTGTGCTGCATCCTTTTATCGGAGATACGATTGACAACAATGAAAAAAATAAATTCCTATTGTTCCCTGAAATTAATGACTCCTATTTTCGGTTTGGACTGATTCATTTAATCTCCAACAAAAAATATCTTTTGTATTCTTATCCAGATTATAACTCCAGTCCAAAAATAAGTGAAATAGACTCGTTAACCATAAAAGAATACGCCAGGAACATTCAAAAATTTATTGATTATTATACCCGTTTGTTAAGAAACCCAGATCTATATCAGCCACTCTCCAGCCCCCAAAAACAGAAAGATTTGAATGTGAACTTGAACATCAGTCCGGAATTTTACAAGAAATTAGCTTCTGAAGTGGACCGGTATCAATCCTTGAAAGGGGCCGCCGAACAAAAAGGATTGTGGGGCAAAGACAAGGAAAATTATATTAAAACGGGATGGTATTTAACCATTCCAAAAAAGTAAAATACGAAAGTTGTATCTTTTTACTTATTGGCATCACCTGAAACAAAAGCAGATCCTTCGTGATCATCTTTTTGAACAAACTCCCACTGCTATTTGAAAAGGCTTAGAAGTCAGTTGATCATCATCTGTTATAAATAGTTGACCATTCAAGAGGTTGAAACTATTCAACCCGTTTTCGTTCCTCATCAGACCCAGTTTCTCTTTTTCTTTCGGTTTTTACCTTTTTGCTGCCAAAATTATGTGCGAAGGTAAATCGCAATACGCGTGGTTCAAAATTAAGACTACCTGAATTGTAAATATTCAATTCGGGGACATTGGTCGAAAACCGGAAGATTCCCGTATGGAAGAGATCACTCAAATTCAGATTGAAGGTGTTTTTCTCATTCTTTGATTTCAATTGAATCCCTGCCGTAATGGTATAAAAAGCGTTGCTCCTAGATATCCCCCACAAGGATGGAGACTGGTAAAGACCCGAAAGCTCTGCAGACAAGCCCCTGCGTATTGTGAAATTATTGATCGTATTAACATTGAAATTTTTTAGTTCAATGTTGAGATTTTGTCCATCGTAGGCTGTTTTAACGTTTTGCAGAATAGCATTGAAATTATTTTGCATCATCCACCATTTGGTGAGTTTTAAGGGAAATGAGAGCATGAGTGTCGAGGTAGTCACCTTGTCCAAATTTCGGGATGTCAGATACAGGATATTTTTTACCAGATCCTGACTGGGCTGAAAACGCCTTATCGCATCATTTTCTACACTATATGAATAGGATAGCAAAACAGATTTGTATTTATAATCTGTTTTGAAAATATCACTTAACGAAGGTTGAAGCTTTTCATTTCCTGCTATATAGGTATCCGGAGATTGAAAGACAACAAAAGGGGCCAGGTCATTAAAGGAAGGACGGGTAATCCGACGGCTGTATGAAAATTGAAGGCTGCTGTTTACATTAAGATCACGTGAAAAATACAAGGTAGGAAACAGCTTACCGTAATGCCTGTCGATGATTCCGGATTGGGTTACCGTGCTTAAGACTGTATTGGTGTATTCGTATCGTAAGCCGGCAATCAAACTTGTTTTGGGATTGATTTTATAGTTTAGCGATGAATATACCGCTCCCACGTTTTCGGAAAGCGTATAGTTATTTGTTAGGTCACTGTTAAAAGTCCAGTCACCATCGACCCGGTTCGCCACACTCACATCGTTACCAAAACTCGTAATGGTCTCTTTCAAACCTGACTCTAATTTAATGCGTTTCCCGAAATTATTGGTGTAATCCAATTTCCCCACATAGGTATCTATGGGTGTTCTTTTCGTTACCTGGATGGCTTCCGCTGAAGTCTGGACGTTGGAATGATCGCGAAAATTGATGTCGTAGTGCGACGGATTATTGTCATCGTAATGGAGATAATCAAAATTAACTTCTAATACTTCACCCTCTTTAAAAGAATGTTGAAGATTGAGATTTCCCATGTAATGGTTCCATTTATTCGTTTCAACAATATGCTGATCGATATAATTGGTAATCTGGTTGTCTGATTTGTAGTGAATGACATTCATAGCATCCATCTCCCAATCACTCGAATATCCGGCAAACAAAAGACCAAGTGTTGTTTTGCTGCTGATCGTATAGTCAATTCCAAGCCGGGCATTGTGGAAAGTAGTGACAGGCTGCCTGTAGCTATCCGATTCGGTCTCTTTGATGGATCCACCCTGGTTAACCATTCTATACATCCCAATCACCTGATAACTATTATCGTAGGAATAAGAGTACGAACCAAAGAAATTAACCTTTTTGACATGATGGTTCAACATGATACTTCCATTCAGTTTCCCATCTACTCCGATGCCAGCCCCCAAAGTGTAGTTTCCATTTGTCCCAAAATCATCATCCTTTTTCAAAACGATATTGATGATGCCTGCATTCCCTTCTGCTTCATATTTGGCTGGTGGAGTCGTAATAAGTTCAATTTTTTGCACATTTTCAGCACTCATTCCATTCAACATTTCTATTGCAGCAGAAACAGGCATTCGGCTTTCTTTCCCGTTTATCATTACCATAACACCTTCTTTCCCACCCATCGAAAGCGTTTTGTTCTGTCTGTCTACTAAAATACCCGGAGACTTCTCTAATATTTGCAAGGCTGTATTTCCAGAAGAGGTGATGCTATTTTCAACATTAACAACCATTCTGTCAATTTTTTGCTCGTAAATTGGCCTTTTTGCAAGGACATCAACATCACTTATTAACTTTGTATCCTCCTCTGCAACAATTGGATTTACATGGAAATGGTCATTCGAGGTCTTGATCTCAAAGGGTAGCGAAAAAGTAGTTTTGTATCCTACCATGGTGGCTTTAATCAGGTATTTGCCCGGTTTGAAATTTTGGATCGAAAAAGTCCCTGCATCTGAGACCATGACGCCTGAAACCAACGAGGAGTCTTTTTGAAAGAGAAGAAGTACATTCGCGAAAGAAAGCGGCTGACTATTGGAATCGTGGACGGTACCCTGAATTTGTGCTGAACTGATGACCGGGAATGATATTAGCATGAAAACAATCAAGAGCTGAACTACGTCAGCAACTTTCTTAGTATATAAGTACAACATAGTTAATTTTATTAGATACTACGGTGATTAGCCCCGATTAGTTTTGATGAATGCTTATTTAGAATGCAATACCCGGCAAAATTGGCCGGGTATCAAATTATTAGCAGAGATCTTATCAGACATTGCGAATCAAATGCCACTAAAATTCTGCAATAAACTCAATAAATATTATCTTGGCTCACCAAATTTTTTCATTCAATATCGGAAAGCACTTTCGTTCATCCAATCTAAAATATAATATCAGCATGAAGTTTAAACTACCTGTCACCTTGTTTGCATTGGTAATCCTCTTGTGCAGCTGGGGAGAAAAGGGCCACCAAAAAATCAATGGTTCGGCACCTCAATTTTTCAACTGGAGGCTAAACAGATACAAAGGATGGTCGGTCCTGCTTTCAGAGCATGGTTCAGACCCGGACAACCGGAGAAGAACCGATCCCAACGAAGGTGTCAGGCATTTCATCGATATAGATGCCTACGATGACTTTGTTCAAAGCCACAAGATCATTGAAGGGAAAGAGGAGGCATTCAATAAGTACGGCAAGGAATTCGTGATAAAAAACGGAACCCTGCCCTGGGTGACCGACTCAACCTACCGGGTATTGGTAAAGCAATTCAAGTCCAGAGACTGGAAAAAAGTCGTCCTTACTGCAGCCGACCTTGGGCATTATGTTGGTGATGGTCACATGCCACTGCATCTGACGACCAATTACGATGGACAGCTTACCGGACAGAAAAACATTCACAGCCGGTATGAATCAAAAATGATCAACCTTTACATCGACTCGATCCAGGTCAAACGATCACACTTGCACAGAGTAAAGAATGTAAGCAGGTATGTCTTCGACTACATGTATTACAATTACCAGTACATGGATTCGTTGTTAAATGCTGACAAGCTTGCCTTTGCAAAGGCAAAGAATGGATATTCCTTCGATTATTATCCGACGCTTTGGGCTCAAACAAAAGGTTTTACAGTCAGGATGATCGAAAATTCCTCAAAATCCACGGCAGAACTTATCAGGTCGGCATGGATTGAAGCTGGCAGACCCCGTATGCCTCACACGATAAATTTCTAAGATCGCGATCAGCGTCACTGCAGAAAGCCTCATGAAGAGCTTTGTTAACCATATCTTGGATTGTACGTACATTCAATTCAAAATGCATTTTTTAAATCTATTACTTATGGCTTATCCTTTTATCAATGTATGGGCCGTGCTGGCAGGCACGCTTGCCCTTTGGATGCTGGGCGCCCTATGGTACAGTCCGGTATTGTTCGGAAAAATCTGGCAAAAAGAGGTTGGATTCAAAGAGGAGGCAGTTACGAAGGCGAACCTGGTATTGGTTTTCGGTCTGAGTTTCCTTGCCATGCTTTTCATGGTATGGGCCTTGAATTTTGTCATCAACGCTCACAAACCGGAGCATGTTAGTTTGAAAAGTGGCCTGTATTATGGTGCTTTCATCGGTTTCTTCTTCTCCATGATGACCATGGGCGTCAATTATCTTTACCAGCGCCGGTCAATGACCCTGTGGCTCATTGATGGGTCATACATGGTTCTTGGGTTGGGAATTGCAGGGATGATTCTGGGAGCCTGGAGATAGTTTGAAGGTTCCGGTCTGTTTCAACGACTGTTTGTGACCTGATTTTAGATCCCTGGTATAAAAAAGAGACGAATTCCGCTGGTTTTCTTTTCACGACCATACCTGGAAAAGGCCCCATCATTTAGGCCTCTTCCAGGTATGAAGCAGATTTGTTCAATTGGCGACAAATTCGACATTCGATCTCAAGGAGATCTCATTGGCAACAGTGGCAATTGCTTCCGCACCAACACCAAAATCATTTCGGTTCAGGGTACCCGAAATGGTAAAACCATACGAATATTTTTTATTAAATGGACTTTGGGCTTTCCCGTTGTAGACAACTTCAAGGACGATTGGTTTGGTTACCCCATGCAGCGTTTAGCTTGTTTGTATCAATTAAATTGATTTGTGAATGTTGAATGATACAAAGATGCGGCGTTCCAAGGCATTGGAAGTAACACTTTTGGGATGAAGTGTTGTGATATCAGGAAATCAGCTCTTTCTTCGCCAGGATAGTCAATTAAAAAAGAAAGAGCGTTCCGAAATGAAACGCCCTTCCTTGCTTGTCAAATTACCAATCTTAAAGCCTCTTGTACAAAGTTGTATTTCCTTTTTCATTGACCTGGACCAGTATGGTGCGGTTGTCTTTTGACAGACTCACAAAATAGTTGCCGGCATTGTTGAGTGTTTTTCCGTAATAGACAAACACGTGCTCCACAGCATAGTCCTTGTAGCGCTGGACGATATTCAATTGAGCCTGAAAAGGCAGGTCCGTCCATTTTTTAATGTAAGTCCTGCCTTCCAACAACCCATCCTTGGTGAAATAGGCATTCACACTTTGTCCTTCCGCATCGAAAGAGGCAACATCAAAATTCTCAGTCTGGTTCCAGTGAATATTTGATTGCGCCCCAAATTCGGCATGAAAACTGTTTTTAACTGCCTGACCAACATTGCCTGAATTTTCAGTGACAACGGTTTTGGCTTCCATTTCTCCGTTTTCGGAGGCTGTACCATTTGCATATACTGGCTGAGACAACATATAGGACAGGCTGAAAACCGCGATCAAGGATACCGGGGAAATAAATGACTTTCTCATAATTAATTGTTTTAAAATGTTCGAAAATTATGCGTTATAATTCTGCCCAAAAGTATAGACCCGGCATTCGATCCCAAAATTTAATAGACGTTCGGACATATTTTATCGACGAATGACTGCTTTTCCCCTACCGGGAGGAATGATGACAATCAATTTTTGACCTCTCGTCAGCAAAATCCATCCAGACAGAAAGAAAAAACAATCAAATTTGAAAAATCCAGCCACCTGCAGCGACCCAATCAGAAAAGTTTCGGGTAAAAAAAAGGAGTTGGGAGATTTTACTCACCCAACCCCCTGACTCTCAATGTGGCAATGGCGGTTTATGATCCCGCAGCCCAATTATTTGGAAACGATTGACCAACCATTCCTCGTTTGGTCATTTGGTGGCACCTCTTTCCCTGTCAATCATTGTAAGTGTAAGTAATGAAAAATTGGATGTTGTCACCTGTAGTCCAGAAATTACGAATTGCTCCGCTAAATTCAATTTTACCATCTATACCCGACTCCGGACCACCTGAATCGTTAAGAGACATTTTAACAGGGATGTCAATCGTAGATGTAACTGTATTGGTTGCAGTGGTTCCGGGGAGAATTTTTTGCACATTGGCCGACGAAAATCCCAAGGCAGCTTCGTTGGATTGTTGCCAGTCGTTGTACCATCCAGTAGTGGAAGAGACACCATTTACCCAAATTTCACACCCATCAAAAAAAGCATTTCCGCCCGTTGAACTCTTGGTAAGTTTGATAGTAAGCGTCTGATTCATTAGGATTTTGCCCTCCGAAATATCTAAATTTCCGGTAGGAGGTGTCAGCCAACTGATTTCCGCTGTATGGGTCACTGTTCCGCTTGTCCTGATCACATTCATTTTGTTGTTGAAATGCTGGACGATTGTATTTCCAGTACTCGTTGCAGCTGGCAATAACTTCAGTGTTGCCGTACCTAAGGTGACCGTATTGGAACCGATTTTACTATCGATTAATTTTACATCTGCCGATTTGAGAACAATACCGCCAACATCCAGTTTAACTGTTGCTACATCATCTTTTTTCAGGTTGCTGATTTTTCCGGCGAGTTTGAATTCAAAATTATTTTTTACTGCAGTCGCTGTAATTTTTGTGTCTGTTCCGTTGATAAAAAGAGAAACGGGTCCGTTGTACAGGTCATCAAGCGTAAGCAGACCCTTGTATTCTTCCTCTACATTGGGCAAGGCATAGGCGACTTTCCCGCGTACTATTCCGCCGCTGTCTACTTTTGCAACCGAGATATCCATCTTGAGGGAAGGGACAAATAGCCTGATCACATTGGCGCCTGCTTCAACAACGTTTGGAACAATCGCCGAAGCCATACTTTCTACACATTCTGCATCCAGGTATGGGAATCCCCTGGTTGAATCCTTGCTTTGACCCCAAAGGGACTTTAAGACCACCTTGTCTTTGCACATTTTCACCGTTACATTGCCTTCGTAAGTGGCATAATAAGTGAATTCGGAATAGTCATAATCATTCTGTGTCATGACGGGACTGGGATATGGATTGAAGGGACGGACAGGAGGTACAGATACATCCGTGACAATTGTCTGACCCGAGAAAAAACGGGTATTGGTAAAAAGCGCCATGGCTTCAAAGATATCTGCGTATTTTGTCAGGATCGAGAATTTATTTTTCAAAGTTCCATTGGGAACAGTTGCTTTTGCCAGCACACTAACATCCAATGTTTTGCAAATATCTTCATAGGGATCCGGATCACCCATAACCTTAAGAATGGTAAAATAGAAATTAGGTGGATGGCTATCGTTCCGAACATGAGGCGGACAACCCATATCACTGACAAGATGGAGTGATTGACCCAGGCAACGGTAGGCAAGCGCCATGTCAGCGACTTTTTGCGAAGGCAAGGGATCCCGAAAAGCTTTGGCTAAATTTGCTTTGGCGACGATCCAGCCATAACTGTTTTCACTGCCGGTAGCCCAGCTTTTGGCATCTCTGGTCAACAACTCTTTGAGATCTGAAGCCTTGTACTCTATCAGACCTGAATTGTCAGTTATATAAGTTTTACCATGGTCAATACCCAGAGGATCGTAGAAATGACATATTGAAGCCGGTCCCCAGGGTTCATCCTCCATCCATCCGGCTTCTGCAATCCATTTCATGGGCCACCATTTCTGCTCAACCTCACTGGGTTTTAACAAATATGATTCACCATCATATGCCATTCCTGGAAGGTTTGGTGAATTACTGCCATCCCAGTTGAATTCGTAATATTTAAATTTTTGTTTGTCATTTAAGTCATTGGTTTTGACCAATTCGAGAAATCTCTCCCCAATGGCTTTGTTAAGCGGTACATGGGTCTCTTTGTGACCATATCCCATAAAAAGAAATGTGCCAATAACATAGGCAACAATCCCAAGCAAAATATTGAGTACTTTTTTCATATCAGCTCCGCTTAAAATCTCATTAATTTCCAGGAGCCGTCTTCCTGCTTGGCCATGGCAATAGAAAATTGCTTGCCATCCTTGGTAAAGTTATACTCTGCATAAATCGTCGTGCCGACCTTCAACTCACTCGCCTTCAATGCTTCTCCAAATTTTACCAAATTAGTTTTGGAAACTTTCGAAAGATTATTACCATACCTTTCAAGGGCGGATTCTGTAAGCACAGACTTGATGTTGTTGACATCACCACTGGCAAAGGCAGCTGAAACAGTCTTGACGGCATCGTCGATCTTGCCTGTGTCGACAGTACCGGTTGATCCATTGTCCGTGTTACTGCTCTCTTTCTTGCAGCTATGCGCAGTATGTACCACAAGCCCAATACAGAAGCCCAAAACAAGGTACTTCAGAATGATAATTTTCCCAAGCGTTCTCATCCGTAAATATATTTGTTAAATAATTGAATATCTGTAAGCACTCATGGGACTCGCAGGTGAATTTACATCGCCTCTTGTGGGAGTTGCCCATGCTCGATTCATAGGTTTTCGGAATATGTCCTTAGAAAATTGCTGACTAAAATTAATAAATCAAAAAATAGTACCTATAGCCCATTTGGGTCATTTTCATCGACTTTTGTTTCAATTCTGTCCCAATCTTTACCAGGTCCAATTTGGTTCCAGGATAGATTTTGTGGTGGTTGTTTTCGAAGAATCTGTTGGTATTACCTCTACCTTTCAACTTGCCTTGAAATCCCATCCCGACTAATCGGGAGACCCCCCGATGATGGGTGGGAAGTCTAACCCATTTTGAGTTTCTACTGGTTGATACTGGTTGTTGCAAATCCTGGCAGATTTCCCCACAGGTTTCAAAATCCACATTTTTTAGAACTCTTTTAGGAAGGCCAACATCGATTACTCCATTTAAATTTAAACGAATTCCCTGCCAGAAAAGCAGACTAAGTATTCAGATTCTGCCGATTTATTTAGTTTTATTAGAAGCGCCGGATTAAAAAAATCATCTTTAGGCTTAAAATTTGTAGATTTGGGAATCATCTAAAATATCAACCATGTATAAAGGGAGTCTGGCACTTTTACTTTTATTCAGCATCTTTTTTGAATTGAACGCCCAAACTCATTTCTACGTTAAAACGCAGGAAGTTGTTGGAGCAAACCACAAATTTTGGCAGGCCGCAGGACATGATTTTCTGTTTAGTATGTGTGATGAACCTGCAGGCAAGGCTCTACTGTCCCGAATCAAAGCTTATGGCTCAGTGCGTTATTTGAGAACTCATGCCACTTTTAGCAACGATACCAAAAAGGGTGGTCAGGTAGTTAAGTTCAATGCCGATGGCACTTACACCTACGATTTCAATAAAGTGAATAATATCTACAAATCTTGTCTTGGCAATGGGATAAAACCAATTGTCGAATTTGATTTCTTCCCCGACAAGTTTGCAAAATCTTTGGGAAGCGATGTTAACACAGAAGGCTTTAAAGGAAAGACTGCTGAACCTCGAAGCTGGGAAGAGTGGGAAAATTTGTTAAACGCTTTTATGACAAACCTTGAAACCACATTCGGCAAGGAAGAGCTGAAGAGCTGGTATTTTGAAGTTTGGAATGAGCCGGATGGTTGGCCTGCAGAACATTTAGATGTATTCTTTCGTTTATACGACACTTTCGCCTATGTAGTTAAATCGCACGACAAGAATTACAAAGTGGGAGGACCTGGGACATTCAACATTTTTGCGCTAAAGACATTCTTAGATCATGTTGTGGATGGAACCAATTACATGACAAAAACCAAAGGTTCACCGATAGATTTTATTTCACACCACATTTATGGTTTATCAGGAGGATGGTTGGCTTTGCCACCCAATATAACTCCTCAAGTTAGTAGATTTTCCCAGGAGATATTGTGGATACAACGTCTTCTATCCAATTACAAAGGACTGGATAATGTTGAATTTCATTTGAATGAGTGGGGCGTATGCTCGAATTTTAACCGTGAAGTAAAGGATTTTCCACAACTGGAATATAGAAACAATGAATTCTCGCCACTTTTTATGGTGAAGTTGGTCGATTGCCTATATACGATTGAAACCAACTACAAACTAAAGACCTCCCTGATGTTGTACTGGGGCTTTGCCGGTGAAGATGCAAAGGACGTCATGTTTATCGGTAACAGGGAGCTGACAACCGGAGGAAATACGCCAAAACCAATCCTGACGGGCTTTGAGTTCCTTTCCAAGTTAGCATCTAACCGGGTGAAGGTGATTGGAAATACTCCTGGAGAAAGGCTTGGGATCATCCCGACATCAGGCAATGAAAAGACAGCAATTCTGCTTTACAATTTCAATGAAACTGACGATGATTTGGATCGCTCCGACAAAATCTTACTGACGGTTGAAGGCTTGAAAGCAAATCAGACTTACCAAATCGAAGAGTTTCTGATGGACAGGAAAGAGAACAATAGTTATAGCAAGTGGAAAGCCATTGGCTCACCGGCTAAACCAGCTGAATTACCTGTAGATTGGAAGTCCAAACTTTCAAAGCTTGAGAGTTCAGTCCGTTTAAATAAAACATCGGCCAATGGAGTGTTGTCGTTGGATAATTTGCTCCAGCGCCACAGCATGAAACTTATCATGATTACAACAAAATAATAAGCCAAGCAGTAACAAATTATACAATCATGGAGGGGAATAATTTAACCTTAAATTCAAAAAAAAATCTCTTTTTTGCTGGATTATTTTATTTAAAATAAACACAAATTTAAATTCCCAAAATCGGAATGTCTCTGA
>CAZGSQ010000054.1:0-22783 GCA_964528535.1 uncultured Tangfeifania sp.
TACGAGATAGCTGCAGGTGACTGGAGTTCAGACGTGTGCTCTTCCGATCTCGTGCTTGGTGCCGGGACAACCAGTATCACGGTAGATTATGGTCTGACAGCATTAGATGGAAATGTAACTGTTTATGCTACAAATGCATGTGGCAATGGACCCACCGCGGTCAAGGCAGTCACAGTCAATGTAAAACCGGCCACACCGGTGATAGCCGCTCCGTTTGATCCTACTACTTTCTGCGAAGGAGGGAATGCCCTTTTGACAGGCCCAACCATGGGATTCAATTACCAATGGACACCTGGAGGCAGTACCTCACAAAATAATCTGGTCACAACTTCTGGAAACTACAGTGTGGTCATCACGGATCCACTTACCGGATGCTCAAGTGCTTCGTCCAACGTGATCGTGGTAACCGTTAAACCGGCTCCTGCTGCTCCGTCCAGTACCGGATTCATTACACAATGCTGGAACGGTATCGCGCCGGTTCCTACCCTCGATGCCTCAACCAACGCTTCAGTACCTGCCGGTTCTGTCATAGATTGGTATGATTCAGCCACAGGCGGGTCATTGATCATCGGTCTTCCTGTGCTGGTTGGCCCGGGCACCATTACCTATTATGCAGAAGCCCGAAGTATTGCCACCGGATGTCTGAGTCTGCACCGCACACCAGTCGTATTGACAATCAGTACGAATCCCAATGCACCACTCGCAGGATCAAATCAAACTGTATGTGAACAATCGCCAATACAGACCATTACCGCCACAGCGACTCCACCTGCAGGATCAACCTTGCTATGGTTTACTGCTCCTACAGGAGGTACGCCGGTTAGTCCTACGCTCAGTGTTGTCGGCACAAAAACTTTCTACGCGGAAGCCACAAATGGGATATGTTCCAGTTTGACGAGATCTGCAGGAGTCATCCTGACGATCAATCCGGCTCCTGCTGCCCCGGTAAGCGGTGGAAATATTACTGAATGTATTGCGATACCTGCCGCTCAGACATTGACGGCAACTGCTACCGCCCCTGTAGGATCAACCGTGCAATGGTGGACTGCTCCAACAGGTGGTTCACTGGTTGTTGGCCTTCCAACACTTGCTGCGCTTGGAACTACCACCTACTATGCTGAGTCTGTTAATACTTTAACGGGTTGTGCAAGCCTTACCAGGACAGCCGTGACTTTGAGCATTGTGCTCCACCCGGCGCCTCCGGTACCGGATCCAGACATTGTAAAGTGTCAAGAGGCTCCATTGCAGACCTTAACAGCCACGGCAACAGTTCCATCTGGCTCAACTGTCAAATGGTATACTGCTCCTTCAGGTGGTTCAACAGTTACCCCGACGCTTCATGCCGTGGGAACAGTTACCTACTATGCTTCTACCGACAATGGCCTCTGCGAAAGTTTAACCAGGGTTCCAGTGACACTGACCATCAATCCGTCGCCTGCTCCTCCGGTTAGTATGGGGGATGTTACGCAATGCGAAAACAAGCCTGTCATTCAAACGCTTACGGCTTTGGCATCGCCTGCTGGATCCATTTGGTACACGACTCCAGCCGGTGGTTCACCTGTCACGCCAACTTTGAATATTGTTGGTTCTGCTACTTATTATGCTGAATCAAGGCTTGGTTCATGCCCAAGTCTCACCAGATCGGCTCCTGTTGTGCTCACGATAAAAGCCACTCCGGTGAAACCGGTCTCCAACGGCGATGTCACAGAATGTCAGAAGAGCCCGCTGCAAACACTAACGGCTACCGCGACACCGCCTTCCGGATCAGTCGTCAAATGGTATACCTCCGCAACTGGCGGAGTAGCCATCGGTACGCCAACGCTGAATGCCGTGAGCACCATTACCTATTACGCAGAATCCGACAATGGAACTTGTCACAGTGTCGATAGGACCGCCGTCGTTCTGACCATTAGTCCCGCACCTGCCGCTCCTGTTAGTCTTGGAAATATCACCGACTGTGAGAAATCACCTTTCGTAAGCTTAACGGCAGCCGCTTCGGCGCCAGGTGCATCTACAATTGTCTGGTATACTTCTCCGACTGGCGGTTCACCTGTGGCTACTCCCCAACTGATCAATGTTGGGACGGTCACTTATTATGCGGAATCCTTGTTCAATGGTTGTACGAGTACCACCCGTTCTGCACCCATCGTGCTGACCATCGATCCTACTCCTGCCGCTCCGACACCCGATAGCCCTGTGCCTGGCTTACCGAACCAGGGTGAAGTGCTCGCTTGTGCCACCAATCCGGTACAGACATTGACCGCTACCGCGACAGCTCCTTCTGGATCAACTGTGCGGTGGTACCTCACGGCCACGGGAGGAACGCCCATTGCTGGATTGCCAACCAGAAGTTCGATTGGTGAAATCACCTATTATGCTGAATCTTACAATGGGAAATGTTCAAGTTTCACCAGGACTCCTGTCAGGCTAAACATCTATGCGTTGCCTGCTGCCCCAATCAGCCTTGGTGATATCACAGCATGCGAGAATCAGCCCGTTCAGATTTTAACTGCAGCTGCTACAAATGTAACGGCTGGATCCGTGATCAGCTGGTATTCAGTTCCAGTAGGCGGTATCCCGGTTGCAACACCAACGCTCAATGAGATTGGAACAGCAACGTATTATGCTGAGGCTTCAGTGTTTACTGAGACCCGTCTCGGAAGTTGTGCCAGCTTGGTCAGGTCCAAACCGGTAGTGTTGACCATCAACCCAAGACCTGCCGATCCGGTGAGTGCTGGTGATGTTATAGTTTGTGCGGCAAATCCGATTCAGTTGATTACAGCGGCCGTCATTGCGCCTCCTGCAGGTGTGAGTACAACCTGGTACGATGCGGCAACGGGTGGAAATGTTGTCACAAAGCCAACCTTAAATTCCATCTCAACGATTTCTTACTGGGCTGAAGCAAAACTTGGAAATTGCACAAGTCTTGGCAGGACCAAGGTGACACTCACCATCCAGGCAATACCATTGGCTCCTGTTTTGGCAGTTAAGGGTGTAGATTATATTACAGATTGTCAGTCTGTTAATGGAATTGACGCGACAACTGCATTTACATCTGTGGCAGGAGTCTACTACAAATGGTTCGATTCGCCGATTGGTGGGGCAGAAGTATCTTCCATTCAGACAAATGTTGGAACGAGGGTGGTTTATGGTGAATCCCGAAACGTAACAACGGATTGCCCGAGTGTGAAGAGAACAAAGATCACCCTGACCATCAATCCGGTTCCGGCGGCACCTGTCAGTGGCGGCGACCAGATTGTCTGTTCCACAACCCCAATTCAGACGCTGACCGCAACAGCCACTGTGACTGCCGGATCGGTTATCAATTGGTATACAGTGGCTACGGGTGGTACCAAGATAGTGGGCCTGCCTACACTCAACTTACTCAATACAACCCAGGACTACTATGCGGAAGCCGACAATGGAACTTGCAAAAGCAGCCGTACAAAGGTCACTTTGAGAATCAATGCGGTCCCACCGGCTCCGGCACTTAAGCCTGCCAATCTGCTGGATCCCAAGTTGTCGCCCTGGTGTAGGAGCAATCCGATCATTGAGACGCTGGATGCAAACGATCAAATCGTCAAGGACGTTAATTTCGTGTACGATTGGTACCTGAATGCCACGGGTGGAACTCCATTGGATCCGATTGACAACCAGCCAATTCTGAGCACATCTGGCAAAGTTACCTATTATGCCGAGGCCCGAATCCCGGGTACTGGATGTACCAGCTCTACCAGGACTGCCGTTTTACTTGTCATTACCTCAACTCCGTCTGACCCGGTCAGTGGAGGCGACATCACAGCCTGTGCCAGCAATCCGGTTCAGACATTGACAGCCACCGCAACCTCTCCCGACGGAGCAACGATCGTCTGGTTCTCAGATGCCGCCGGTCTGATCCCTGTAACCAGGCCTGTTATCAATACAGTTACCTCGAGAACCTACTATGCAAGAGCCATCACAGGCAGCTGCTCCAGCAATCTTGTCCCTGTAAAGTTGGAGATACTGGCAGTTCCGACACCTCCTGTGGCGGATATCATTCCCGCTGAATGCGCAAAGAGTCCGATTCAAAAACTTACGGCTACCGCAACCAAGCAAATCGATGCAGAGCTTCTTTGGTACAATGTACCTACAGGTGGATTGCCTGTGGATCCAACCTTGAATCAGGTGGGAACTGTGACATTGTATGCCGAAGCTGTCAAATACAATATCGGAAAGAGCATGTACTGTACTAGTTTGGCCAGGTCAAAGCCAACTGTTCTCACCATCAACGAAACTCCGGCTGCTCCGGTAGGCGGACCAATCACCGCTTGTGTGGAGAACCCGGTTCAGACACTGACTGCCACAGCCACTGTTCCCCCTGGAGTTACCATCTTGTGGTACGCAGCGGCAACCGGAGGTGCTCCGATTAACAAACCTGTTTTGAATAAGTTGGGATCGGTGGATTATTATGCCGAAGCCTTGAAGGGAAGTTGTGTCAGTTTGACGCGTACCAAAGTTACTTTGGCGCTTCAGACGCCTCCTTTGGCGCCTGTACTCAGTGGGCTCGAAACCATTGGTGGTTGTTATGCAGCCATGCCTACGGGTGGATACGATGCTTTGAATGCCGTCAGACCCGTAACCGGAGTTCATTTCCGCTGGTTCGATGCTGCAACGAGTGGCAATGAGGTTTCCTCCATTCAAAATGTGGTGGGAACGAGAACTGTTTATGCGGAAGCCCGGAACGATCTATCTGAGTGTCCGAGCGTATCCAGAACCAAAGTGATCCTGAACGTGAGCGATACTCCAGCCAATCTGCTTCCGGAGAGCCCCACGGCAAACAATCCAGCCGAAGGAGCCGTAACGGAATGTGCTGTTGCACCACTTCAAACTTTGACCGCAAAAGTATTGCCTCCACCACCAGGTGTGGCAATAGTCTGGTATGATGCACCATTGCTGGGTAATGTAGTTGCATCACCTACCTGGAATGCCATAGGTCAAAAGAGCTACTGGGCCGAAGCTAAATCGGGCAATTGCCTGAGTGTTTCCAGAACCAAGGTCACTCTGACGATTTACGATATACCAGTTGTGCCATTGTTTATCAGCAACTTGACAGATTGTGAAAAATCGCCTTTGCAGACACTTGATGCAAACAACGGAATTACCAAGATTCCTGGAACAACTGTTGTTTGGTACGATCAGTTGACAAATGGCTTCGTGGCAACGCCAACATTAAATTACATAGGAACAAAGACCTTCTATGCTGTCACGGAGACTGCAAATGGTTCAACTGCTTGTCAGAGCGCGCCCCGACTTCCTGTTAAACTGACGATTCAGGCGGCACCGCCTGTACCTGTCAGCACAGGAGACATCAACGAATGTGTGCTAAATGCTGTGGATGCCAACAAAGCCATCGTACAGAACAAGGCATTTAACCTCATTTGGTACGACCAGGCAACTGGTGGAGCCGTTGTGGTGAGTCCGACGTTGAACAGGCCAAATCTGACAGCAACCTTCTATGCTGCTTACCAGGATCCGGTTACGAAATGTGAGAGTTTAACCCGAACATCGGTTACCCTGACATTGTATCCGATTCTTGTCGCAACTGCATCTTCAAACAGTCCGCTCTCTCCGGGTCGTACCCTCTACCTGAACGGTGGTCCAAAAGACACCAAGATCCCGACAGATTTTACCTATTTGTGGAGTGCCCCGAATGGATTGACCTATTCGACCGCCAATGTTACCATTCCGAATGTTTCTGCAGCAAATTCCGGAACTTACAGTCTAACAGTTACTTCGAAAGTAAATGGTTGTACTTCTAATGTCTCCATCCAGGTACTTGTTCTGACTGCTACCGCAGGATATCAGCCTGTTTGCATGGGTGGTACACTGAATTTGACCGCGCTTCCGGATGGTATGAAATCGTATGATTGGACGGGTCCGAATGGATTTACCAAAAGCCTACAGAACCCATACATCGATAATATTTCAACATTGGGTGAGGGTATTTATACCTTGTGGGTTACCGATCAGAGCGGAAATCGGACGACCACTACCGTGGATGTGAAAATTAATCCTTTGCCTACACCTTTTGCCATGAGTAATTCTCCGGTTTGTCCATCTGGCACGCTCCAATTGAGGGGCGGTCCCGACGGCATGACCTCCTATTCATGGTCGGGTCCCGGATTGACACCAACCATAGGTACCATCCCTGACCTGGATATCATTACGCCTGTAGAGGGGAATTATGCCCTGACGGTTACGGATGCCAACGGATGTTCTGCCACCGATGTGGTTGCAGTCACCATCTTAGTCGCCAAGCCTACGTACGTGCCATTGTGTTCAGGAGATGTGCTCAGGTTAATTGGAGAACCCAATGGGTTGGCCAAGTACGCCTGGTCGGGACCGAATGGTTTCAAATCAAACCAGCAGTCGCCTACCCTCCAGAAGGTTACTTCTGCCGAAATGGGAACATATACTTTAACGGTAACGGACAAAACTGGTTGTAATTCACTCCCTGTTACCATGGATGTTGCTTACAACATGCCAAATGCCACCATTGCCGTAAGTCCAAATACAAATCCAATTTGCGAAGGAACTGATATCACCCTGACAGGTGGTCCTGCGGGAAATGCGGGTCAATACACTTACCTCTGGACAGGTCCGAATGGATATACTTCAATCCTGCAGAATCCTCCGGTTATTTCCAAGATCGCCACTGTGAATGCAGGTACATACACCTTAAAAGTCACTGCCAATTCGGGTTGTACCAGCACAGCAAGTGTCAATTTGGTGGTGAGTGGAGTTACCTTTAATGGAACCTACGGGCCTTATTGTGTGAAAGATATTCCTGTTCCGCTTTCAGTAAACCAACCGGGTGTCGACTTTACAGGAAATGGTGTAACAGGTAGCAGCGCGACGGGTTACAAATTTGATCCAAAGGCTGCAGGTGTTGGAATACATGCCATTGCCTACACGTATACCAATGCAAGTTGTACGATAAGCAATTCATTGAACATTGAAGTTGTAGATATTCCTGTCGTAGTTACGCATACAGTGGTGCTTGCAAGTTGCACCGGTACCACAACTGACATCACCTTGCCGGCAATTACCGCCGGATCAACCCCGGGATTGGTTCCATTTACCTATTGGACAGATATTGCCGCAACGATTCCGGTTGTGAATCCGAAAGCCGTTCCTGCAGGTATTTATTACATCCTTGGAGCAACTCCGTCAGGCAGGTGTTTCGATATTCAATCGGTGACGGTAAGTCAGCCGGATGTCATTCATGCCTCCATACAAGCCTCCAAACAACTGGATTGTCCGGGAGATTTGACTGGAACACTTTCTGTAAAAGTCTCAACCGGTGGTGGTGGTTATACCTATTTGTGGAGTACACTACCAGCTCAAATAACTGCAACAGCGACGAATCTCGGTGCAGGAATCTATACGGTTGTCGTTACTGATGTCAACATGTGTACGACCTCCTTTACGGGAGAGATCACCGAACCGGCCCCATTGAAGCTCAAGTTTAATGTTAAAAACATCCAGTGTCTAAGTGATGCCAATGGTACGGCCAGAGTCGACAGCATCAACGGTAGTGGTGATTTGAAAATATTAAATTCCTACAAGTATCTTTGGAATACCAGCCCGGTTCAAACTACCAGGGAAGCAGTGCGCCTTACCGCTTGGTGGCACAAAGTATCGCTCACCAACGACAAGGGTTGCGTAGAAAAGGACAGCGTCTTCGTGGATGTGAAGGATACCATTCATCCAACCATTACTTGTCCGAAAGACATTGACATGTCAGTGCAATACATCAAATCAACAGATGGTTCACCCAACAAATACATCGTTGATCTTGGCAAGCCATTTGCTGGAGACAACTGTGCAGTGGATACCATCACAAACGATGCTCCGGCCAAATTCAGGGTTGGAGAGACAAAAGTCAAATGGACAGTCACAGACCAGATGGGTCTTACGGATACCTGCACTCAAATTGTCAAGATCAAGGAGATCCCAACAATACCACAGTTGATCTCACCCAACGGTGATGGTGTGAACGATACTTTCATCATCGACGGTCTTGAGCAGTTTCCCAATACCATGCTGATGATCTTTACCAGATCAGGACAATTGGTATTCCAGAATAAAAATTATGAACTACCGGAAAATGCCTGGAATGGTCGATATTCTGAATCCAGTTTCTCTAAAAACAAACTGGTTGCACCGGGTGTCTACTATTACATCCTTAGATTGGGAGGGAACAGTAGTCAGACCATGAAGGGATTTGTCTATGTTTATTATTAATTTGCGACATTTCATGCCAAAAACAGATACAGCTTTGAAACGAAATAATAGAAGATTGAATGGACTTTCTTGGGTACTTTTCGGTCTGATCCTGCTGGTTACTCATCCTGATCTTCGGGCGCAGCAAGACCCGGTTTTCAGCCAATACATGAACAACCTCCTGACAGTTCAACCTGCTTATGCAGGAATGTCGGGCTATACCAATGTGTCGGCGCTGTCAAGAATTCAGTGGGTGGGTTTCGATGGTGCACCTGTGACAAGTACAATTACCATCAATGGTCCATTCAGAAAGTACAACATTGGATTTGGCCTTTCCATGATCAATGACAAATTTGGCCCCGTCAAACAGGTGGGGCTTTATGCGGATTATTCATTCAGGATCCTGCTCAACGACGATCAATATATTTCCTTCGGACTGAAGGGCGGATTCAACAGATATGAAGCACTCCTGACTGATTTGTTTGTTCATGACCCCAATGATCAGGTTGTCGCTTTTGATATCAACAAGAAATACCTGCCAAATTTTGGGGTGGGGGTGATGTGGCATTCAGACCTCTTCTTTTTGGGCTTGTCTGTGCCTAAAATCTTCACCAACAAGATCAACTCCGAAAGCGGTCAGACTGTTTACATGGAAGAGCGAAATTTCTATGGCATGGGGGGTATCGTCCTTGATGTAGCCGAAAATGTAAAATTCAAGCCAACTTTTTTGGCCAGATGGAGCGAAAATACGCCCACCATCATCGATTTTTCAGCCAATCTTTTGTTCTTTGACAAGGTATGGGTTGGAGCCACGTATCGTTTGCAGAATTCTTATGGACTTCTCTTTCAGGCTTATGTCAACAAAAGCCTGAAAATCGGATACGCTTATGATTTGACCAGTTTCCAACCTTCTCAAATCAACGCCGGAACGCATGAGTTTTTGCTGAGCTATGATTTCCCTTACAAAAAGAGAAGGTATTGCAGGTTTACACCCCGCTATTTTTAGGGTTGGAGAAGACAATTTAATTAAACTATCAGCATCAAAACGAAAGTTGTTGTGGTATGTTCTCAAATAAAATAATGAGTGAGAAATTGAAGGCATATTCTTCTTTTTTGGGATTAGCCTGCATGCTATTGTTGCTGCATTTTGGTTGCAAACCGCAGTTGTCTAATGACATGCCGCTACTCAAGACGTTGCCGGCAACGAATCTGACGGCAAATTCATTGACCATTGGGGGCCAGATTTCTTCCGACGGAGGTGCTCCGGTGATTGCGCGCGGCGTTTGTTGGAGTACCAAGGTCAATCCCACGATTCTTAACAAGGACAGTCTGACGACGGATGGAACAGGAATTGGCTCCTTCACAAGTATTGTTGCCAAGTTGAAACCCGGTATTGCCTATTATTTTAAGGCTTATGCCACCAATTCGGTTGGAACAGCCTATGGAAATCTGATTGCAGTGAACATGGCACCTGTTGTGCCTTCCCTTACCACCTTGGCAGTTACTGCCCTTACTGATAAAATTGTCAACAGCGGCGGTACAATTACCAGCGATGGAGGGGCTCCTGTTTTCGCGAGGGGAGTATGTTGGAGTACTTCACAAAATCCGACAACTGCAAACAGCTATACTTCTGAAGGAATTGGGATAGGAATTTTCATTAGTTCGGTTACGAAATTATACACTGATTCGGTTTATTACCTGAGGGCATACGCCACCAACAGCGAAGGTACCGCCTACGGAAACACAAGATCTTTTTCAATTTCGGGATTAATCGTTCTGGACAAGGATGGAAATTATTACCACTCAGCAACCATTGGGGCCCAGGTTTGGTTAACTGAGAATTTGAAAACAACACGATTTAGCGACAGTACAGCCATCCCATTGGTCGAAAACGGCAGTCCGTGGAGCAACCTGATAACCCCTGCATATTCATGGTACGACAATGACCGCATCGTTGGAAAGAATACATACGGTGGTTTGTACAATTGGTATGCTGTGACGAGTGGAAAATTGTGCCCGTCAGGATGGCACGTCCCAACCGATGCAGAATGGACCACCTTGACTGACTATCTGGGTGGACTGCCGGTCGCGGGAGGGAAATTGAAGGAGGTTTCAACAGACCACTGGAGTATTCCAAATTCAGGTGCAACCAATGAAACATTGTTTACTGCCCTACCCGGTGGATCCAGATCCAATGTCGGACTCTTCGACAATGCAGGCACTTATGGAAACTGGTGGAGTTCTACTGCCTCCTCCTCCAGCATCGCTTATTATAGATACATCTACTATGGAAACAGCGCTGTAACAAGAAGCTTTATCAACCAGAAATATGGCCTGTCTGTGAGGTGTATCAAAAATTGAGATTTTAAAAATAATCTTAAAGCATTGGAATGTTGATGTTTATAAATATTCTAACAGAAGTGCATAACTTTATCCAGGGATAGTCATCGAATAAAAATCTTCCTAACTTTAGCTGACCATTGACATTTTGAAGTCTATCCTCATCAACTTAAAAAATTTGCCATGAAAAAAATGATCTTGCTTGTGCTTATCGCACTCTTATTCGTTCCAACAATTCTTTCAGCTCAGGACAAATCCACAACAGAAGTTAAACCTTCCAAACCTAATTTCTGGTTTGGTCCTAAAATTGGATTGGATCTTGCTGCCCCTACAATTGATGAAGCCACCATCAAGCAAACATTTAAGTCCAACGCCCAGATCGGTATTTTCTTCCAATTTGGACGAAGATTGTACCTGCAACCTGAGATCTATTATGCCATGCACAAGGAATCAAATTATATTTCTGGTGTAACGACCGAAACAAATGTAAATAGCCTGAAGGTCCCAGTCATGGTCGGTCTGAGGTTGATCAACCTGGGGATCATCAGTGCACATGTGATGGCGGGTCCGCAAGGTTCGTTTTTCCTTAACGAGAGCAATGCAACTGCGAGCATCAAAAGACAGAGCAGCAATTTTGATTTTCAGTTTGGAGGTGGCGTTGACCTGCTGGGATTTATTACGCTAGATATTCGTTATTCTTCCAGCCTGAATTCTATCGACAACACCATCAAGCAATTGAATTGGGAGAAAAGTGCAGTCAATGCAACCCTCGGAATCAAGTTCAGGTAGGACGCTATGGAAGGAAATAGGAAAAGGGAAAAAGGAGAAAGGAAGGGCGTCTGTTAAAGTTTCGTAACCACCTGTAATCCTGGTCTGTCACCCCTTAATTCTGTCATTCCGTAATCCGAAATCTGTAATTAAAACGGTAATTTCGTCAATTCGACATTCCCTCCCGAGAGGATAATGCCGATATTGTGTCCGGCAAATTTTTCGGGATTTTCCATGATCACCGCAAGTGGAAGCGCACTCGAAGGTTCAACGATGATCTTCATTCGCTCCCAAATCATCTTCATGGCTTTGACAATTGATTCTTCTGATGCTGTAAGTATTTCATCGACATTTTGTTGGATCACAGCGAAGTTTAGTTCTCCAAGAGAGGTAAGCAATCCGTCAGCAATCGTCTTCGGATGAACGGACGGATGAATGTACCCATCCCTGAAGGAACGAAATGCATCATCCGCCTCTTTTGGCTCGGCAGCAATGACCTTACAACCAGGCTCAAGGTATTTGGTCGAGAGAGCAGTTCCAGACAATAATCCACCGCCTCCTACAGGACACATCATGATATCTAACCCCTGGACCTCTTCAAGCAGTTCCATCGCTGCCGTTCCCTGGCCGCTAATGACCTTGAAATTGTTGTAAGGATGCACAATTGTCAATCCAAGTTCGTCAACAAGCTTCTGCAAAGTCTCTTCCCGTGCCTGGAGTGTAGGTTCACAATAGGTAATGTGCGCACCATATCCGGCTACCGCGATCTTCTTCACCTCCGGAGCGTTCGATGGCATCACAATGTGAGCTTTTATGCCACGTATTCTTGCTGCAAGCGCCAGGGCGGCAGCGTGGTTGCCAGAGGAGTGTGTACCAACCCCGGCTGCTGCCTCTGCCTCATTCATCGAAAAAACGGCATTGGCAGCTCCCCTGAATTTAAAAGCTCCAACCTTTTGAAAATTCTCGCATTTGAAAAAGAGACTGCAGCCCATCAAATCATTGATACTTTTACTCGTCAATACCGGAGTCCGGTGAATGTAAGGCGCTATCAAGGAATGGGCAGACCGGATGTCAGAAAAGGTTGGCAGAAGCATGGGAGGAGTTATGAGATATGAGTTATGAGATATGAGTTATGAGATATGAGATTAACTTTAGTCACTTTAGTTCACTTTTCACCTGCTTCTCTTTGTATTCGGCAAAGATCTCTTTGACCCTTTTTTCTACTTCGTAGGTCGTAGCGCTGAACCGGAGGTTACTGAATGCATTGAAATAGACCATAAAATTATCGAGATCATCCCCTTTTAAACCGGTCAATCGCTCGGCAATCTCTTTGTTGTAAACCAATGAAAAGAGCTGCCATTCCCTGTCTGTACGGATGGCAACGAGGGTATTTCTTTTCTCCTTCTCGCCCTTGTTAAATTTGTAATAGAGAAATGAGGTGGGATGGAAGATGGCAGTCAGCAGTTTTGGCTTTGATTCAAATTCTCCCCGAAGTTCGACAGGTGTTTTACTCATCTTGGTCGCATGGTCAAGAAGACCCGACATGTTTACTTTCCGGCCCTCTCCTGTGATTTCAACTCCTCCCAACTGGTACCTGACAGGTGCCATTGTCAAAACAGTATTTTCCTTAAGCATTTCGCTGACTGGCACTTTCTTGTCGATGTAACCAAGCGATTTGAAGGTGAGCGTATCGATCGGATCAGCCTGTAGGGAAAATTTTCCCTCCTTGTCAGTCATGGTACCACCCCTGACGCGCTGGTTGATCACATTGACGTACGGTATAGGCAATCCACTCAAATCGTCAAGAATCTGAGCCGATACTTTTACCATATCTTCAGGAAAGTAAACCTGCGCAAAGCCTCCTGCAGTAATCCCAAAAGTTAATGCCAAGAGAAACAACCACTTTTTATATTCCATTATTCAGAAAGTGACTAAAGTGAACAAAAGAGAATCGAGCATTTTGGCCTGAAACTTGTGAACCTAAAAACGATACTTTCAAGTTGCAAAGTAATGGATTTTTTGAAGAAGAACAACGGTTTAAATGGAGTAGTTAATTGAGCTCTGATTTTATAAATTGGATAATTCGAGGAATTAGAACAAATTTTGACAACAGTTTTGGATAGCTACAGTGTCACGTGAATTGAGTCAAAAGTAGATTGAAAAATGGCTTTTTAATTATCAGCATTGTCAAAGAGATAAAAAACCAGATAGTTAAATGCAAAAGTAAAACTCAAAAGAATTTTTAGAATTGAAACCAGATGATGGAACTTGCGTGAATTGTTGGCTGAAATCAGCTAATAACCAAGGAACCAGTAAAAAAAGGCCTCTACAATAAATTTGAACGATACAATCAAAAACAGGTATCTTTGGGGAAATTGTTTCAAGTACATTTGATGAGCCGAAAAAGGAACTAAGAAGCTGTTTACAAGACCCGATTTTTTTTAAAACTCATATCTCATATCTCATATCTCATAACTCATATCTCATATCTCATACCTCCTTTCAAATGCCTCCCCCCGCAATCTCCATCCGCGACTTCAACTATTCCCTGCCAGATTCCGCGGTAGCCAAATATCCGCTGGCGGCACGTGACCACTCTAAATTATTGGTCTGGAAGGAAAAGGGAATAACCGACCACATCTTTTCCGACCTGCCGGGATTACTTCCAGAATCAGCCATGCTGGTTTTCAACAATACCAGGGTGATCAGGGCCAGGCTTCATTTCACAAAACCTACAGGTGCCGGCATTGAAATTTTCTGTCTGGAGCCCTCACTTCCGCACGACCATCTGCTCTCATTTGCCCAAACTTCCTCATGCCGATGGAAATGCATCGTCGGCAACAAGAAAAGATGGAAAGAGGGGGTGCTTGAGATGCACTTGCAAATGGGACGAGGGGACGAGAAGGCGAGCGGACGACTGGGAAGCTGGGAAGCTGGGAAGATGAGAGGGGAGGGGAAGCTCTTACCGGATGTCTCTCAGGTCTTATTAAGTGCCGAGATGTTGGACGAACTGGAAAGTGGATTTGAAATCAACTTTAGCTGGAACAACCCAAAATATAACTTCGCCGATATTCTGGAAGCCGCAGGTGACATCCCAATCCCACCCTATTTGCATCGCGCATCTGAGGAGATCGATGAGACGGTTTACCAGACAGTTTATTCCAAAGTCAAAGGATCCGTGGCGGCTCCCACCGCAGGTTTGCACTTTACCGACAAGGTTTTTAGCGACTTGGCCGCCTGTGACATAAAATGTGAAGAAATCACCTTGCATGTTGGCGCAGGTACGTTTCAGCCCGTAAAGAGCGAGACAGTTGGAGCACACAGCATGCATACAGAATATTTTTCAGTCGGCTGTGCCACAATCAACCGACTGATCCATCAATCAGGGAGAGTAATTGCGGTGGGTACAACCTCCGTAAGAACGCTTGAGAGCCTCTATTGGATCGGATGCGAAATTATTGGCAATCCTGAAATCGAGCCGGATCAGGTGTCGGTGACACAATGGGCAGCCTATCGGGAAATTGAATGCAAAATTGAAGCCAAAGAGGCTCTGCAAGCCATTCTGAAATGGTTGTCGGATAGGAGGCTGTCAACTTTGGAGTCGTCAACCCAAATCATGATACTCCCAGGCTATCAATTTCGGATCATCGGCGGATTGGTGACCAATTTTCACCAGCCACAAAGCACCTTGCTCTTGCTGATTTCTGCCATCCTGGGCGAGGACTGGAAACGTGTTTATGCGCATGCACTCGAAAATGGGTACAGGTTCCTGAGCTATGGTGATGCAAATTTATATTTACTCCGGCAAAATGTCGGAGCAAATATAAAAAACGCAGACCTGTAAGCCGGGTTCTGTTTTGCATTCTGCCATTGATCTTGGACGGATGTCGCCATCCGCCTCGTGCAGCCTACCCCTTGCAAGGATGGTTCCGGAGAACCTTTCGGGAACGGGCCGCTCCCTTCCTTTCGGACTTGCAGTATATTTGGCCTTACAACCCATGAGATGTACGGCTGCCTGTGTCGCCACAAGCACCGGTGGGCTCTTACCCCGCCTTTTCACCCTTGTTCCGGCACGAGGCCGGGACGGTCATTCTCTGTTACACGACTGCGGACTTTCGCCCGCCTTCCCGTTAGGAAACATGGTACCCTGTGTTGCCCGGACTTTCCTCCCCGTATAAACAGGGCGACAGAACGGTCTGCATCGGGTCAAAGATAGGGATATTATTCTAAAATTATTTGAAAGAGGAAGATTGGGACGAAGTACCCTTCTTCCTTTAAATAAAAAATGCGCTGAGAAGCGCATTTTTTATTTAAATATATTGCTATTCCGCTACGACCACATTCCAGTCTGACCGGTTCATGCGCTGGTAGGAACGATACCTCCATTTGGCGTTGTCCTCGGCGGCTTTGAAGAGTTCATCGGCCTCTTTGGGGAAGGATTTCTTGAGTGCCGTATAACGAACCTCACTGTTCAGGTATCCCTGAAACTTACTCCAGTCAGGCTCCTTGGAGTCAAGTTGGAACGGGTTCTTACCCTCATCCTCCATTTGTGGGTTGTATCGGTAAAGGTGCCAGTAGCCACACTCGACGGCCAATTTTTCCTCTTCCTGCGTACGACCCATTGAACTAAGACCGTGGGCAATACAAGGAGAATAAGCGATGATCAGCGATGGACCCGGATAGGCCTCCGCCTCGCGGATGGTTTTGAGGTATTGTGCCTGGTTTGCACCCATGGCCACCTGAGCAACATAAACATAACCGTAACTCATGGCAATGACGCCGAGGTCTTTCTTGCGGATTCGTTTGCCGGCAGCGGCAAACTTAGCCACTGCACCAATCGGTGTTGATTTGGATGCTTGTCCACCTGTGTTCGAGTAAACCTCAGTATCCAATACCAGGATGTTGACATTCTCGCCTGCTGCCAGCACATGGTCGAGACCTCCATAACCGATGTCGTATGCCCAACCGTCGCCACCGAAGATCCAGATGGATTTTTTGATCATGTATTGCTTCAGGGAGACCAGCTCCATGGCATACTTCTCATTCTTGCCTGTAATTGCAGCCAACACCTTCGTGGTAGCGGCTTCAGAACCGGCAGCATCCTGCTTGTTCTCAAGCCATTCGTTAAAGGCTTCTGTCTCTTCAGGAGAGACGCCGGCTTCCATGGCCGATTTCATGATGTCAGCAATCCTGTCGCGGCTGAAGGAGACTCCTTCGGCCATCCCAAAACCGTATTCAGCATTGTCTTCGAAGAGTGAGTTCGCCCATGCCGGCCCATGCCCGCTCTCCTTGTTGGCGGTGTAGGAGGTGGCAGGAGCCGATCCGCCATAGATGGAAGAACAACCGGTGGCATTGGCCACCATCATTCTCTCTCCAAAGAGTTGGGTGATCAATTTGATGTAGGGTGTTTCGCCACATCCTGCACAGGCACCCGAGAATTCGAAGAGCGGTTGTGCAAACTGGGAGTTTTTAATGTTCTTGTCTTTGTCGGCCAGTTTGTCTTTGTAGGTGACATACTTGTCGATGGAATTCCATCTGGCAACCTGCTCTTGTTGTGATTCAAGCGGTTTCATGACCAACGCTTTCTCTTTCGAAGGACAGACATCGGCACAGTTGCCGCAACCTGTGCAGTCGAAAGGAGAGACCTGAATCCTGAACTGCAATCCGGCATAAGCCTTGCCATTTGCCTTCACCCCTGTGGTTCCCTCCGGCAGTTTGGCCATCTCCTCTTCGCTGATCAGGAATGGACGAATGGCGGCGTGGGGGCACACGTACGAACACTGGTTGCACTGGATACAGTTGTCATCGATCCATTCTGGAACATCCACGGCGATGCCGCGTTTCTCGAAGGCAGTAGTCCCGGCAGGAAATGTGCCATCCTCGATGCCTTTGAAGATAGAGACCGGTAGATTGTCACCCTTCTGGGCGTTGATTACATCCACAGCCCTGCGGATAAAGTCGGGACGATCCTCGTCGACTATTTCGGCATCAACAGTCAGGTTGGCCCATGCTGCAGGTACCTCAATTTTTACAACGTTGTTTCCACCTGCATCGACAGCAGAGAAATTCATGTTGACGATCTGTTCGCCCTTCATGCCATAAGATTTTACGATCGCCTTCTTCATCTGGTCAATGGCCAGCTCGAAAGGAATGACGTTGGTGATCTTGAAGAAAGCAGCCTGCATGATGGTGTTGGTTCTGTTGCCCAATCCAAGATCCACGGCCAATTTCGTACCATTGATGGTATAAAACTTGATCTCATTTTCGGCGAGGAATTTCTTCATCGAATTAGGGAGGCGTTTCTTTACCTCCTCCTCTTCCCAAATGGTATTCAACAGGAAGGATCCTCCTTTTTTCAACCCTTTCAAGACATCGTACAAGTGAATGTATGCCTGAACATGGCATGCCACAAAGTCGGGTGTAGTGATCAAATAGGTCGAGCGGATCGGGCTGTCACCGAAACGGAGGTGTGAAGCCGTAAAGCCACCCGACTTTTTGGAGTCATAGGCAAAATAGGCCTGGCAATATTTGTCGGTCGCTGAACCGATGATTTTGATGGAATTTTTGTTGGCTCCTACGGTACCGTCTGATCCAAGGCCATAAAATTTGGCTTCATAAATATCATCGGCCGATACTTTTATTTCGGGAAGCAGTGGCAAGGAGGTGAAGGTCACATCATCTACAATGCCGATCGTGAATTTGCCTTTTGGCTCTTTCATCTCCATGTTCTTGTAGACAGCGATAATCTGGGATGGCGTAACATCCTTTGATCCCAAACCATAGCGACCACCAACAATGATGGGGCAATTT
Source organism: uncultured Tangfeifania sp. (assembly GCA_964528535.1). Classification (GTDB taxonomy): domain Bacteria; phylum Bacteroidota; class Bacteroidia; order Bacteroidales; family Prolixibacteraceae; genus CAINVV01. The sequence goes on from CAZGSQ010000054.1 coordinate 18,184, forward strand.
TCAGTGCCGTAGAAAGCATCGCGAACATCGAGGTAGAGTGGATCGCCATTGGCTCCCGGTTCCTTCGTACGATCAAGCACGGTGATCTTTTTCACGGTAGAAGGCATCACATTGAAGAAATATTTGGTGGCAAAAGGGCGGTACAAGTGAACACTCACCAAACCGTATTTGTGACCTTGTGCATTTAGGTAATCAATCACTTCGCGAATGGTCTCCGTAACTGAGCCCATGGCAATTACAACGTTTTCAGCATCTTTGGCACCATAATAGGTGAACGGATGATATTCCTTGCCAGTAATCTTATTGATCTCTTGCATGTAAGCTTCAACTACATCGGGTACTGCATCGTAGAATGGGTTGGAAGCCTCTTTGGCCTGGAAGAATATATCCGGATTCTGGGCTGTGCCCCTTGTGAAAGGATGTTCGGGATTTAGTGCCCTTTCGCGGAACGACTGAAGCGCATCCTGATCTATCAATGCCGCAATTTTCTCCTGGTTGATGGGTTCGATTTTCTGGATCTCATGCGAGGTGCGGAAGCCGTCGAAGAAATTGAGGAATGGAACCCGTGTCTTGAGGGTAGCCAGGTGGGCTACTCCACTCAGGTCCATGGTCTCCTGAACAGATCCTGACGCAAGCATGGCAAAGCCAGTCTGGCGGCAGGCGTAAACATCGCTGTGGTCGCCGAAAATAGACAAGGCATGTCCGGCAAGGGCTCTGGCACTAACGTGGAAAACTGTAGGCAAAAGTTCACCGGCGATCTTGTACATGTTTGGGATCATCAGCAATAGCCCCTGAGAAGCAGTGTAAGTAGTCGTAAGTGCACCCGACTGCAACGATCCATGAACGGCACCGGCGGCTCCACCTTCACTCTGCATCTCTGTGATGCGCATCTTCTGGCCAAAAATATTTTTGCGACCATTGGCCGCCCATTCGTCCACTACTTCAGCCATCGTGGAGGATGGTGTAATGGGATAAATACAGGCAACCTCGCTAAACATGTAGCTAATGTAGGAAGCCGCGTAATTACCGTCGCAAGTGATAAACTTCTTCTCTTTTGTCATTTTCTTTGCATTAATAAATTAAATGTCTCTTAATCTTTATCTTATATATCAAAATAGTTCCTTTTCAACCATCTCCCCGTTCAAATATTCAACCTTAATTCGTAATTTGTAATTATGTAATTTCTTTCAACTTCCCATGGTACCTGTCCTCCCACTGCTCCCACTCTTGTCAGTAAAGAAACCCAAAAAGCCACAACGGCACCACATTCCCCTCACCTGTCTCAATCATATCGGCCGCCGCAAAACAATTCTTGCCTTCAGTTTGGGTATATTTTCCACCAACAACGAATTCGTATTGATTGTTCACACGAAAATCGAGTAATTTGGAAGATTTTACAGTTTCAGTGTAGGCAACCTGGTTGTAAAAGAAGGTTGTTCTCAGATTTCTATTGTTGATATTATCGGGTGCGATGATGTGCAAAAGATTGGTATTGTGGAGATAAACGACCTCAGGTTTCTGCAATTGACCATTGTTGCCATTTTCGAAAAGTAAATCAATCAGTCTGGCATTCTTCAGGTAACGCAGGTAGTTCAGTACAGTGGTTCGGGATGTTTCAATCTCCGCACTAATTTTGCTCACGTTGGGTGAAAAAGGCATCTGCGCCCCGATCAACTGAAGTAATTTGCGAAGCTTTGGCAGGTATTTCAGTTCAATCTGGTTGAGGTAGGTGACATCAATCTCAAGCGCCAGGTTTACATGGCGAAGCAGACTCTCTCCATAAAACTCTGGATTCATTGTAAAATAAGGATAATAGCCGCTTCTCAGGTATTCCGGGAAAAAGGCCAGTGGTCGCACATCCCGAATGATATCCTGAACAATCTCCTTGTGACTTACCAGGATATCATCCAGCGAAAGCTTCTCAAAGCTACTGTTCGAACGGAAATTCAAAAACTCCCGGAACGACAAACCTTCGAGGTGGTAAATTCTGGCAATGTCTTTCAGTTCATCGTTCCCTTCAAAGATTCTGAGAACGGGAGAACTGCTAAATATCAGCTGCAAACCCGGCAGTTCATCGTAGCATTGGCGCAACTCGTTCGACCAATCTGGGTATTTGTGAATCTGGTCAAGTACCAATACTTTACCTCCACGTTTGTAGAACTCATCTGCAAATGAAAATATCCTGCGCTTTGAGAAATAGAAATCATTGAGGTTTACGTAAAGACAATCACGCGAATCTCCATAGTTCTCTCTGATAAAATTGAGCAGAAATGTAGTCTTACCAACCCCCCGAAATCCCTTGATGCCAATCATTCTGGCACTCCAGTCAATTTCATGGAAGAGTCCCCTGGCGATCTTGACATCGCCGGCATTGACCAAAAGTTTATGTGCTTCGAAAAAATGTTCCACTTTAAATGGTTGGGGAGAACAAAAATAAGCAGAAACGACGAGATAATGTAATCTCTATGTGACATTATTTTGAAAAGAGTGCTATTTATACTTTTTAAAAATAAGTACTTGGCGTACTTAAAGCCCATGGCCTATTTCAAGTTTGGAGTACTTCAAGTGAAGATTACCCGACGATTAAGCAATTAAATACCCATCAGGGCTCAAAATGTGCTGTTTTAGATGCTAAAAAACTTTCTATTAGGATTTTAAATAAAAAAGAGTGTCTAAAATTTGACACCTCAAACTTTAGACACTCCAACTACTTTAAGTACTCCAAGTACTTCCTAATTGCTATTCATCGAGATAATGAACTCCTCGTTCGAATTGGTTTTTGACAAACGGTCCCTTACAAATTCCATCGCTTCTACCGAATTCATGCCGTTGAGGAAATTGCGTAAGACCCATATTTTATCGAGCATGGCCTTTTCAAGCAACAAATCTTCACGACGCGTGCTGGATGCGAGAATATCTACAGAAGGGAAAACACGACGGTTCGACAGTTTTCGGTCGAGTTGCAACTCCATGTTACCTGTGCCTTTGAACTCTTCGAAGATCACATCGTCCATTTTAGAGCCGGTATCTGTTAGGGCTGTAGCCAAAATAGTGAGTGAACCACCCTCTTCGATGTTGCGGGCTGCCCCAAAGAAGCGTTTTGGTTTGTGCAGTGCATTGGCATCCACACCACCCGACAAGACTTTCCCCGAAGCCGGCGCCACGGTATTGTAGGCACGTGCCAGCCGTGTAATAGAATCCAGCAGGATAACTACATCATGACCGCACTCAACCAACCGCTTGGCCTTCTCTAATACCATGTTGGCAATTCGAACATGACGTTCTGCCGGTTCATCAAAAGTGGAGGAGATGACCTCTGCATTGACACTTCGTGCCATATCTGTCACCTCTTCGGGACGCTCGTCGATGAGCAGGATGATCATGTAAACCTCAGGGTGGTTGGCGGCGATGGCATTGGCAATGTCTTTGAGTAACATCGTCTTACCCGTCTTTGGCTGGGCCACTATCAGTCCACGCTGTCCCTTCCCGATAGGAGCAAACATATCCACTACCCGCGAAGAGATACTGCTCGATTTCCCGGCAATGTTGAATTTTTCATCCGGGAACAATGGTGTAAGATGTTCAAATGGAACGCGGTCGCGGATATATTCGGGACTTCTTCCATTGATCTCTACCACTTTCACCAGTGGAAAATATTTCTCGCCCTCTTTGGGAGGACGGATAATCCCATGAACGGTATCACCGGTCTTCAGTCCAAACAGCTTGATCTGGGACTGTGAGACATAAATATCATCAGGAGATGTAAGGTAGTTGTAATCGGATGAACGGAGGAATCCGTAGCCCTCCTGCATGATCTCCAATACACCTGTCTGGTTGATCACCCCTTCAAAATCGTAAGCTTTTTCAGCCTCTTTGGCCTCCAACTGCTTTTGTGGTGCAGACACCTGGCCATTCCCATTTTTTTGAGAGAAGGTTTGGTTGGAGGTAAGCTCCTTCTTTTGGAGGTTCTTGATGATCGGAGCCCTCTTCTCCTCCGGTCGCGATTCAGGAGACTCCTGTTCCACTTTTATTAACGGAGCTTCTGCTGGCTCTTCAGCATCTTCAGGCACAGGTACAACCGAACTAACGGATAGAATTGCCGATTCACTGCGTAAGACACGCGGTCTGCGCTCCTTGTGTCCGGGCTGTTCTTTGTGGAGTTTATCCGCCTTAACAGGAGTCTGCGCTTCTAAAGTTTTGGAATCAGGATGATTTTCAACAGAGGGAGTCGTGAAAAGATCAACTTCAGCAACCGCAGTTGCAACTTCCGGCTCATTAAGCAGGGAAGCTGACGCTTCAGCCGACTGTTGTTCGGCTGTCTTTTTAACAATTCGAATGATTTTTTTCTCGGAAGGTGGCTTAACTTCCACCTTCACCTTAGGGATCTTGGGCAGACCCTTCTCGACGACAGGAGTTTTTTTCTCGGGAATTTTGATAACTGAACCCCGAATTGCCTGTTCATCCAGGATTTTGTAAATAAGGTCTTGCTTCTTAAAAGACTCGATGCGCTTTATATTTAATTCTTTTCCAATTTCGCGCAATTCCGGCAAGAGTTTCTTGCTCAGTTCAAGGATGTCGTACATGATTTTTGTTGATTTGT
>CAZGSQ010000055.1:0-22259 GCA_964528535.1 uncultured Tangfeifania sp.
TTCATTTTGTGGGACTTTTTTTAACCGTTGCATTGCCTGAAGAGCTCTTTTTCAGAGGGATCCTTCTTGGTGGTCTTGACAAATTGTTTTCTAAAAAATGGATCCCATTGGTCGTCTCTTCATTGGCCTTTGGACTCATGCACTGGAACAATGCAAGCACCTTATCCACACAAATAACCTATGTTTGTTTGGCTGCTGTTGCCGGAGTAGGATATGGCTGGGCTTACCGAAAGAGTGGAAATAACTTATTGGCTGCCATTCTTGTACATACCCTCGTCGATTGGACCTGGAAATTATTTCTTGCGGGCTAAGCTCAGCCAACTGCGAAGTGTCACAACCATCACCTTTGGGTTTGACCTACGCACTTCCGTCTGGAAATTCAATTCATTGAGGTGTTTCCGTTTTCGATGATTCCAACGCTACGGGACATGCCCTTCAATTTTCCTTTTGGACCTCTGCAAATTGTGCAGCTACCCGCTTGGAATGGATGTACCTCAACAGCGTCCACAGCACGAAGCCGCTAACCAAGGCCCAGAAGAAGAGTGCATTGTTAAAAATAGGGGCATCCGGTTTATCCGATTCCAGCCCTTCGCCGGTAATGAAAAAGAGAATCACACCGGCTGCATTGTTGATGAAATGGGCAAGGATGGGCAGCCAAAGCGTTCCGGTCCATTCAAGCAGGTATCCGAACAGTGCACCAAGCAGCATTCGGGGCAGAAATCCAAAGAACTGGAGGTGCAGCGCACTGAAGAGGATGGCTGTAATCCAGATGGCAGCATGACTATTTCGTGTCATTCTTTTGATTATCTTTTGAAGCACTCCCCTGAACAGCAGTTCCTCCCCGATGGCTGGCAAGACGGCGACAATGAAGAGGTTGCCAAGCAATCCTCCGAATGTATTTGTGGTTAGAAAGGCTTTGGTTATTTCGCTGGCCTGCTGTTCGGAGCTACGCATCCAGGCCTCAATCGAACCCATCCAGGAGGGGAGCACCAGGTGTTGGTTGAGAAGCGAGGTCCATTCGATGACGGGTCCGCTCACCAAAATCACGGCACCCGCAAGGGCAACCAGAATCCCGGTAGGTTTACTTGTGAGTTGCAGATAGTCGAAGGGCTTGTCGTCCAATGCAAAAGCCAGGACCAATGGAGGCAGCACAAACATCCCGAGCGTCTGTAAAATCTGAAAATATTTCAGAAGCTCTATGTTGGTCGAGTCGTTCAGGTTGGCTAACATCGCGGAGAGTGTCTCTATGTTGACACCCATCCCAATCCAGCAGCCAATGAATCCGATCAGTGAAACCAGTACACCGCCTGTCAGGATCAGGATCATGGTAAAAAGCACCTGCGTAAAAGGGGTAGCATTGCGTAGAAATTTCATCACATTGATATTTTCGATTTTGGACTTTGGACTTTGGACCTCTTCATTGAGCCTCCCGAAGCATTCGAATTGATTCCTTGCATGCAAAGTTATAGTTTCCTTTCTGTTATCAAAGTGCACAATTGCTTCGAATGGTTATCTTTGCCGGGAGTCGGTACTTCCTGGCAAGGCAGGTCCTACCAACAATCATTGGATGAATATTTTTAGTTTAATATTGAAATAGTGGTCTTTACAGATTTTTCAATTTCAATTTTTCACTTTTTCACTTTTCACTTTCACCTATGAAGATCGGAAATCTTGATCTGGGCTATCTGCCTCTGTTTTTGGCACCCATGGAGGATGTGACCTACAAATCGTTCAGGTATCTTTGCAAGAAATATGGGGCCGACGTGATGTACACAGAATTTGTAGCAGCCGAGGCACTGATCAGGGATGTAGTTCGCACGAAGCGTAAGATGACGATTTTTGAGTTCGATCGTCCCCTGGCAATCCAAATCTATGGTTCCAACATCGGTTCGATGGTAGAAGCAGCCAAAGTAGCTGAGCTATCCGGGCCCGATTTTATTGACCTCAATTTCGGGTGTCCGATGAAGAAAATTGCAGGCAAAGGGGCCGGTGCCGGACTCTTGCGCGAAATCCCCAAGATGGTGAAAATGGCCGAAGAGGTGGCTAAATCGGTTCAACTTCCGGTGACGGCCAAAACCCGGCTCGGATGGGACCACGACGACATGCCCATCGTGGAGGTGGCCGAGCGGCTGCAGGATGCAGGCATTCAAGCCCTGGCCATTCACGGTCGCACGCGCAGCCAGCTTTACTCCGGAGAGGCCGACTGGAGCCTGATAGGCGCAGTCAGGAACAACCCACGGATGAAGATTCCCATCATCGGCAATGGCGACATCACAGGGCCCGAAAAGGCCAGGAAACTTCTCGACCAATCGGGTGTCGATGGATTGATGATAGGCCGTGGTGCGATTGGCCGTCCATGGATCTTCTCGGAGGTTCGTCGCTATCTCGGAACAGGAGAATTGACACCCCCCCCCACTGTTCCATTTGTGGTCGAAAACGTCAAGGATCAACTCCACCAGTCAGTAACCTGGAAAGATGATCCCAGGAGAGCGGTACTCGAGATGAGACGTCATTTTGCAAGGTATTTCCCCAACCTTCCTGATTTCAGAGAGCTGCGTATCCAGTTGCTTCGGGCCATCGAGCTGGAAGAGGTAGTAGAAATCCTTGATCTTATAGGCACAAAATACGCTGAAACCCAGGTCGATTACAACAACATCGGATTAAAATAAATATTTGCTATTTTTAGGGGACAAATCCACCTACAATGACTGAATTTACCCGACGTAATTTTATCCGTACAGGCATCACCGGAGCCATTGTTGCTTCTGGTGGTCTCAATTGTCTGATGGCTGAGCCTACACAAGCCATCCAGGTCGATACAGTAGCACTCGGCAAAACCGGACTTAAAGTGACCCGTCTGGCAATGGGCATGGGGACAAATGGCTGGAACCACGAATCGAACCAGACCCGCATCGGATTGGAAAAATTCAAACTGATGGTGAAAGCCGGCTTCGACAGGGGAATCCGTTTTCTGGATACAGCCGATACCTATGGCTCCCATCCCTTCGTGAAAGAGGCGATCAAACTTAAGCCTCGTGAAGAGCTGACTGTCATGACAAAAATCTGGACCGAAAATCTGGCCTGGCATCCGCTTCAACCTGTTGATCAAATTATTGAGCGCATCAGACAAGAACTGCAAACTGACTATCTAGATATTGTCCTGCTTCATTGCATGACCAATGCCAGGTGGACGGATGAAAAGAGACGGTTCATGGACGGGCTAAGCGAAGCCAAAGCCAGGGGTCTTATCAAAAAGGTTGGTTTCTCTGCTCATGATTTCGGGGCACTGGAGGCAGGTGTCAACCACGAATGGCCTGAGGTGGTGCTTGCCCGCATCAACAACAAGGAGATCAGGATGGATGGTGCACCCGATAAGGTGATGAATTTGCTGGAGATAGCCGGATCGAAGGGCAAAGGAGTACTCGGCATGAAGATTTTTGGTTGTGGCGGTCTACTTAAAGAGGAAGAACGGATGGCCTCTCTCAACTACATCGTCGGAAGCCAGAAAGTGCACGCCATGACCATCGGCTTTGAAGATGCCTTGCAGGTTCATGATGCAGTAGAGAGACTGATGGGCATCGTTGGGATCGGGTAGATACATTGCATGCAACGCATCTGCCAGCACACTGTATCCAGTTGAATCAATATAATAATCCGTAATAACAATAACAATTTACAAATCAACATTCATGAAAACCAAAGGATTGCTTCTAACATTGACCCTTATGTTTACAGCCTTCGTACAGCTTCAGGCTGCTCAGTTTGACCAGAAAAAGCTGGTCGGTAAATGGGAATACTCGGCCCCAACTGCGCCACCAAATTATACCACCGGGCAGATAAATTTTACCATGACAGGAGAAAAACTCAAGGGAGAGCTGGTGATAGAAGGCCAATCTGTAGAATTCTCAGAAATTTCCATCAAGGAAGATCAGGTTTCTGTCTCAATATACCTCGAATCTACTTTGGTTACAGTCAAATTCAAGATGGTCAACCAGGCACTTGAAGGCTTGGCTGAGACACCCGACGGTCCTGTAGCGCTAAAGGCTGTCAAAAAATAAATTAGCGCTGGTGGTACTGCTTGTCGTAGTATTTTTCGTAAGCACCTGAGGCTACATTCGCAAGCCAGTCGGGATTGCGGAGGTACCAGTCGACAGTCTTTGCGAGCCCCTCTTCGAATTGGAGGGAGGGTTTCCAACCAAGCTCATCCTGAATCTTGGTTGAGTCTATGGCATACCTGAGGTCATGCCCTGCCCTGTCTTTTACAAAAGTAATCAGCTGTTGGGAGGTACCGGGAGCCCTGCCCAATTTCTGGTCCATCACCTCACACAACGCCCTGATCAGGGAGATGTTGGTCCACTCATTGTGGCCACCGATGTTGTAAGTTTCACCTACGACACCTTCGTGGAAAATCTTGTCTATGGCCGTTGCGTGGTCTTCGACATAGAGCCAGTCACGAATATTTTCTCCCTTCCCATACACAGGGATGGGTTTCATGTGCTGCAAATTATGGATGCAGAGTGGTATTAATTTCTCAGGGAATTGGTTGGGGCCGTAATTGTTTGAGCAGTTGGAGATCAAAACAGGCAGGTGAAAAGTTGCGAAATAAGCCCTTACCAGGTGATCGGAACTCGCCTTGGAAGCTGAATAGGGACTCTTGGGGTCGTAAGAAGTAGTCTCAGTAAACAAACCGCTATCTCCCAGCGAGCCATATACCTCATCCGTAGAGATGTGGTAGAAGCGCTTTCCTTCAAAATTGGATTTCCAATGTTCCTTCGCCGCATGAAGGAGGTTAAATGTCCCGAAAATATTGGTTCGGATGAAGGCTGCGGGATCTGCAATGGATCTGTCTACATGCGATTCTGCGGCCAGGTGAACAACTCCCTCAAATGGATAAGTATCAAAGAGCCTGTTCACAAGATCCATGTCGGTAATATCACCCTTGACAAAAGTATAATTGGGTAGCGCATCAACATCCTTCAAGTTTTCGAGGTTTCCTGCATAGGTGAGCGTATCCAGGTTAACAATTTGATAATCCGGATACTTGTTCACAAATAGCCGTACAACATGGGAACCAATAAATCCCGCTCCTCCCGTAATTAAAATCGTCTTCATTTATGACATTGTTTAATATTCACTTCACACCCCAAGGCCTTTAGTCTCCAAGTCTTCATCCTATCTTCCTGATCCGCTTCTCCCAATTCCAGGCTGAGAGGAGCGTCTCTTCGAGGGTGGTCTCGGCATGCCAACCCAAAATTTTGTTGGCTTTTGTGGTATCTGCATAGATTTGTTCAATGTCGCCTGCCCGTCTGCCAACAATCCTGAAATTAACTTTTTGACCAGTAGCCTTTTCAAAAGCATGCAGCACGCCCAAAACAGAAACACCTGTTCCGGTTCCAACATTGAAAAATTCGAAAGATGATTCGTTTTTATGTTCGAGGAGCCGCTCGATGGCCAGGACGTGAGCCCTTGCCAGATCGACAACATTGATATAGTCACGGATGCAACTGCCGTCGGGTGTGTTGTAATCTGCACCAAAGACCTGCAACTGCTCGCGAACACCGGCGGCAGTCTGCGTCACAAAAGGCACCAGGTTGTTTGGAACCCCGTTCGGAAGTTCACCAATCAGGGCAGAGGGATGGGCCCCGATCGGATTGAAGTAACGCAGTGCAATGGTCTGAATCTGTGGGGTAACTCGTGTAAAATCACGGATGATGTCTTCACAGATAATCTTGGTATTTCCATAGGGCGACTCGGCAGTCTGACGGGGTGTATTTTCAGTAACCGGGAGTAAATCAGGCTGACCATATACCGTGCAGGATGAAGAGAAAACAAGGTTATTTACCTTGAATTTTTCCATGCAATCAAACAGATTTACAAGCGAAAGTAGGTTGTTGCGGTAGTATTTCAGCGGTTGCCCGACTGATTCTCCAACTGCTTTGAAAGCAGCAAAATGGATGATGGCATCCAATCCCGTTACCTTCGAGAAAAAAGACTCCAAAAGATCCAGATTCTGAAGGTTAAACTGATGGAATTCAGGACGTATACCTGTTATCTCTTCGATTTGACCAACGACAACAGCCGTTGAATTACTCAAATCATCTACAATAACCACTTCGAATCCTGCTTTTTGCAATTCAACAACTGTGTGCGACCCAATGTAGCCTGTACCACCAGTAACCAAAATTTTTCCCTTCATTTGCTTCTAATTTTTAGATGTTGTTCAACATTCATCAAATATTTTGTTCAATGAGATCACGTTGTTACAAGATTAGCCAACTACCGGGAAAATTGAAATCCAACAAGTTGTTCACGTAGCAAGTCAATTTAGATTCCGGCACCCAAAAGTACTTAAATATAAGATTTATTCTTATATTTGAGACCCAAATATTCACAAATGAGCCTTTCAGTCTATATTTCAGAATTGTTGAAAACCAACGATTGCGTGATCATCCCGGATTTGGGAGGATTTATTGCCAATTTTCATGCTTCCGGCTACGATGAGCAGGGGGACCAATTTTCCCCTCCTTCCAGAGCACTGATTTTTAGCGGCAAACTGAAAAAGAATGATGGGATATTCGTCAATTACGTCTCTGAAAAGGAGGCTGTTGGGTACCTCGAGGCCAGAAAAATGGTTTCTGAATTTGTTTCCGAATGCATGTTTCATCTCGAAAACGGAGAAAAAGTTCCCTTCGGCCAGTTGGGCTCTCTCTATTTCGGTGAAAATGACCAACTGCTTTTTGAACCAACGCAGGAGAAAACCATCAGGACAGATATGTTTGGATTGGATTCCTTTCATTTTCCTCAACTGGTAAACAAATACACCCATCCTGCAAAGCCAGTCTTCCTTGACAAAGATCCTGAGCCGCAAAGGCAACGTAAAAACGTCCTGAAGTATGCCTTGCTGGTGGTTCCATTGCTGGCTGCCTTCTACCTTATTCCCAAATTTGTCAGCCACGATGCATCTGTTCGGCCACCAACGACAAACAATGCTTCACTCACCTTGTCTGATTCTCCTGTCGCACCAAAGACAGAATTGATGGCCAGCCCTGCTCCAATTGAAACCCAAACGGCACCCATGGTTGCCAGCAAGGAGGATGCCGAAGCTGTCAAAATTTCAGTGCCGGCAGTTGTTGCCGACCATGCTCCAGCTTCGCTCAACACCATGCCGGCTGAAAATCTTCCAACCATCAAGAAATCGTCGCAATCGGGAGATAACCAAGCGCTTAAAGGAAAATTCCATCTCGTGGGCGGATGCTTCAAAGTCAAGGAGAACGCCGACAAGCTTGCCGATAAACTCGTCAAGCTGGGTTATCCTGCGCAGGTTTCCAATCTGGGAAAAAATTTCTTTAGGGTCTCTGTTCAAAGTTTTCAAACCAGAAAAGAGGCAGAGAATGCACTTGGGAAATTGATAGAAGCGGAACCAGGAGATGGCTACTGGCTGATGGCAGCCGGAAAGTGATCAATTGGCAGCAGCTTTCTGAACCTGTCTGAAAACGCGCATAAAATTGCCTCCCCATATCTTCACGATATCTTTTTCCGAATAGCCTCGTTTCACAAGTTCTACTGTCACATTCATCATCTGACTCACATCGCGGCAGCCTGAGAGGTCACCACCTCCGTCAAAATCAGTACCGATGCCTACGTAATCTACGCCTATCACCTTCACTATGTGATCGATGTGATCGACCATATCTTGCACTGTCGCAAGTTTGTTCGGAAATTTTTTACCCGCCAGGCGGTACTCTTTCCATGCTTCATTGGATTTTTCATCGGAAAGATCCTGAAAATCGTTGTACTTTTTTCTAACCACAGCCATGGCTGAGTCTCTTTTGGGATTCGGATCGGGCATTTTCACATAATCCGAAAGGAAGCACATCTGGATAACACCACCGTTTTTCGCAAGGGCTTTTAGGTCCGCATCCGTCAGGTTTCTGGGATTGTCACAAACGGCCCTGGAGCAGGAATGGCTTGCGATAATAGGGACCTTGCTCAACCGCAGCACATCCATAAAAGCCTCATCAGAGATGTGCGATACGTCGATCATCATCCCTGTCTTGTTCATTTCGGCCACAACTTCCTTCCCGAAAGGGGACAATCCGTGGTATTCTGCTCCCTTTTTCTTCTCGGTAGAAGAATCACAAATATCGTTGTTGGCGGTATGGCAAAGGGTGATGTACCTGATTCCCATGTCGTAATATTTTTTTACCATGGTGATGTCGTTGGCCAGGGTGTAACCATTTTCCAATCCGATAAAGATGGCCCGCTTCCCCTCCTTCTTCAATCTATAGGCATCATCAGGAGTTAAGGCAATGGCCGCCAGTCCAGCATTCGCATCCACACTTTTTCTGATGGCTGCCAGTATTTCAAGCGCCTTCTTTTTTGCATTGGCATCTCCTTCCGGATTTCGAGGACCCTGTGCCACAAAAACAGCGAAAAACTGGGCATCCAGTCCTCCCTCTTTCATTCTTGGAAAATCACATTTTGTACCCGAAACTGCCTGATCCTGTCTCTTGCCTACATCATATCCATCTCTCAAAAGATTCAAGGGAGTATCTGAGTGGGTGTCAATGGTCAGCGCTGCCGCATGAATTCTGGCAGCCTTGGTTTCGGTACTTTCTTTGCCGGCAGCCATGGCCACAGAGAAATGGAGCAGGCACAAGAAGGAGGTACCCCAAAAAATCATTTTTTTCATTGCTAATACATTTATTGATGTAACCAGTTGGTTTTTCTATTTGCTGAACTCCGCCAGTCTGCTGAGGTATTTCCCAATAATATCGAACTCGAGGTTGATGACACTCCCTTGCCGGATGGCATGGAAGTTGGTATTTTCATGGGTATAAGGAATGATGGCAACCTGAAAGGAGTCTTTTTGTGAGTTCACCACCGTCAGGCTAACCCCATTTACTGTAACAGAGCCTTTCTCAACCGTCATGTATCCCTGACGTGCCATTTCAGGATCAAAGTCATACCTGAAGGTGTAATACCAGCTGCCATCCGCCGCAACCACCTCCTCACACCATGCAGTTTGATCCACATGACCCTGAACGATGTGACCATCCAGCCGACCATTCATCTGCATACTCCTTTCGAGGTTCACTTCGTCACCCACCTTTAAAAGGCCAAGGTTGGTTTTAAGCAAAGTCTCTTTGATGGCTGTAACTGTATAATTCGAACCCTCCTTGTGTACAACTGTGAGACAGACTCCATTGTGAGACAAACTTTGGTCTATTTTAAGTTCTTCCGTAAATTGACAACTCAATGTCAGATGAACATTTTCCTGCTCTCTTACGACGGAAACCAACGTACCCATCCCTTCAATTATTCCTGAAAACATCTCTTTTGAATAAAATTTTTACGAAGATAGCAGATTATCCATATTGTGGATGTTCATATTCTTTCTTCTGCTCGGAATTAACTATTTTTACTAGGTAAAAAGGATTCCCTTACCCTTTTCAATATGAAAACAAACCATCTATCCGCATCTGGAATTGTTCCGGCTTTGCTGGTCTTCCTGCTCGCTGTGGTGCCAAATAGGGTCAAATCGCAGCAAGATCCAATCTACACACAATATTTAACCAACTTACTTTCGATACAGCCAGCCTATGCAGGAATCTCGGGGGTCATGTCGGTATCGGCTTTGTCGCGTGCACAATGGGTCGGCTGGGAAGGTGCACCAAACTCCAACACCTTTACCATCCATCTGCCTATGAAATCTTTCAATGTCGGGTTGGGGCTTTCCATCGTAAACGACAAATGGGGGCCGATCCTTCAAAACGGGATCTATGCAGACTATGCCTACCGGCTTGTCTTAAAACCCCGCCAATATCTTGCGCTGGGGATCAAGGCCGGCTTCAACACCTACCATGCCAGATTTACTGATTTGGCGCTAAACGATCCGATAGATCCATCCTTTGCGCAAAATGTAGATTTCAAATTGCTACCCAATGTTGGTTTCGGAGCACTCTGGCACAGTGACCTCTTTTTTCTCGGGGTATCTATGCCCAAGATGTTCAAAAACAATCTGGTAGACGATTCCGACATGAAAATTTACCGCGAAGTAATCCATCTTTATGCCATGGGAGGCTATGTCTTTTCGGCGGCAGAAAATGTGAAACTGAAGCCTACCTTTCTTTTTCGCTGGAGCGAACAAACCCCCTCCTATCTGGACATTGCCTGGAACATTTTGCTCTACGAAAGGGTCTGGTTCGGTGCCACCTACCGGCTGAACAACTCCTATGCCTTGTCATTTCAGTTCAACGTGAACAATCAGCTTCGTTTTGGCTACTCGTTCGATCTGACCACTTTTCATGAAAGTATGGTGAATTCCGGCACCCACGAATTCACCATCAATTACGAGTTTCTCAGCACCAAACGGGTCAGGCGTTATGCTGCAAGGTATTTCTGAGAGAGGCAGCCGGAAGATGTGAAAAGGTGGATAGGGGATGAGGCAAAAAGGATTGTTTAGATGATACTGGCACCGATATCTTGGCTACATTGGACCAGCATTGGCAATTTGTGAGTTCGCTGCGTGCATAAACTAATATTTGTCATTTGACTTTCTATTTTTTCAGGAAATTTATCCTGTTGTTGTATAATGATTAAAAGACTTTGTACTACATGAAAATAAACATAATTGAAATTTTTACAAGACAAAAGAGGTAATTTCAATTGCTTCAGCACTTCTATTTGTTTTCTTTTCCGCAATTTTATATTTATCTAAGGTTATATTTATCTAAGGTTTTACAACACTAACATTTCACCCAGAATGTCCCATGCCAAAGGCAGAATATAGAATCTGACGTTGGTTTCCTGGCACACAAACTTCCTATCCTTCAATTAGTACTTAGATCTTTGGACTCATCTCAAATATCTTCCTTTTACGCCCATTCCCCTATTTTGAAAAAGGACTAATTATAGGTAGTTTTGGCTAAGATTGTGTTGAAGTTTGAAGTAAAATGAAGGGAACAGAAATAAAACAGAGCCACCAAACCATTTGCCGGCTTCTTGCAGAGAGAAAGCTAAAGCCGGCTTTCGACCTGCTCGGGCAAATGATCACTGCCAATGGGTTAGGAGAGTTTAGCGACCAACTGCTAGACCTCGAACAGAACTATCGGTTCATGCTCAAATATACGGTCGAAGGGATTAAGGATCCCGAAAGGCAGAAAATATACCACCATATACTGATCGCCGCTTTTGAACTCGTCGATCAGTGTGCGGATAGTTTAAAAATGAAGCATTCTACCTCTTTGGAGTTCCAGAAGAAACGTGGATTTTCGCGGATTACCATCGAGCACATTCCAGAATATTTCTCTCAGCTTGAGTCGTTTCACCTCGAAAATGAACTTCGCTCGCTCATTAAAAATTCCTCTGTTGACAAAAAACACGAACAGGAAGAGGAGTGGCACTACCAAAAATTGATCAACCTGTTCTACCATTACTGGTTTAAAAACAGACTCTCTCCAGACGAGATCACCTCCTTCAAGGCATACATCCAAAATCCACATATTCCCGATTATGAACAGGCCATGTTGATTACCTCCCTAACAATCAGTCAGATTCTCTTCTTCGACGAACAAAAAATGATGTTGCTCTTCGAAGGTTATGAATCTGACAGAGCAGAGGTGAACCAGCGTGCCCTCATTGGACTATTGCTTTCATTATATTATTATAACCAAAGAATTTTTCTATTTCCGGCCATCTCAGCCCGGCTTGAATTACTGTGCGAGAAACCATTTTTTAAACTGCATCTCGAGAAGATCCTTTTGCAATTAATTGGTTCAAAGGAGACTGAAAAAATTCAACAAAAATTGCAGGACGAAATATTGCCTGAGATGATGAAACTGAGTCCGAACCTTAGGAACAAACTGAGTCTGGAGGCGATGTTGGGCGATGCTTTGAATGAAGATAAAAATCCGGAGTGGCAGGATATTTTCAAAGACTCTCCCGGATTTCTCGACAAAATGGAAGAGTTGAGTGAGATGCAAACCAAGGGAGCTGATATATTCATGACCTCTTTTTCAAATCTAAAAACTTTCCCCTTTTTCAGTGAATTGGTGAACTGGTTTGTTCCATTTTATCCCAACCACCCGCATTTAATAAAAAGTTCTTCACCGGATGATCAGCAGGAGAACCGCCGGTTGTTCGACCTATTACTTAAGACCCCTGTTTTATGTAACTCTGACAAGTATTCCTTCAGTTTCAGCATGCAAACCATTCCGGCTGAATACAAGAAGATGATGTTTGACTCCTTAACGGCTGAGTTTGATCAACTCATCGAAGCAGAGAACGAGGATCTGGAGGCAGAGAGCAAGAAGGCTGAAGCCGTATCCGGACAGTACATCCGGGACCTATACAGGTTCTACAAACTTCATCCCCAAAGGGAAGGGTTCGAGAATATTTTTTCCTGGGCGTTTGATTTTCACAACAAACATGTTTTCAATGATCTTTTGCGCGAAGACAACCAACTTCTGAGGAGCTTGGCGGAGTACTACTTTGCTAAAAACTATTTCCGCGATGCAGCAGACCTCTATAAAACCTTACTTGTTGGTTCTGAAGAGGCAGAAATTCTTCAAAAACTGGCTTTCTGTTACCAAAAACAGGATGATTTTGGACAGGCTTTGACCTATTATCTGAAGGCCGATCTCTTTGAACAGAACAGAATCTGGAATCAAAAAAAGATTGCCCTCTGTTACAGGCATCTCAAGAAACCGAATCTTGCACTCGAATATTATCTTCAAGTTATAGTACATGAGCCTGATAATCTAAGCATTCATGCATCTATTGGTCATTGCCGAATGGAGCTAAATCAATATGAAGAGGCATTAAAATCCTATTTTAAAGTTGAATACCTCTCCCCTGGAAATAAGAAAATTTGGAGACCCATTGGCTGGTGTTCACTCCTGGTGGGAAAGAAGCAACAATCAGAACATTATTTCAGTATGCTGTTGAAAGATTCTCCGAACAAATTCGACTTAATGAACATGGGGCATGTACAATGGTGTCTTGGTAAAAGAAAAATGGCACTTGATTTTTACCAAAAAAGTATCAATGATGCCGAAATGTCTGAGAGTGAGTTTATGGAAGCCTTTCACGAAGACCTTGAACATCTTTTGCAGCAGGGTGTCGATGCGGACGATGTGCCGATTATGCTTGATCAGCTCCGTTACTCCCTCGAAAATGACCAAATCTCTTCACTTGCATGAACAGTAAAATCCGTAACAAAGAAATTAGCTGGTTGTCTTTCAATGAGCGACTTCTTCAGGAAGCATCCAAGAAGGAGGTTCCATTGATTGAACGGCTCAAATTTCTCGGAATTTATTCGAATAATCTGGATGAATTTTTCCGGGTACGGGTCGCCATTCTGAGAAGATTGGCTACCATCGACAATTTAATTCTCATAGAAGGAGAGCAACCGGCGGTTGTCCTCGACCAAATAGAGCAAACCGTAGTCTCTCAGAGTCAATGGTTCGAGCGAATCTATGCACAAATTCTCAAGGAGTTGGCAGATGAAGACATCTTCATCATCAATGAAACCCAATTGTCTCCCGAGCAGGGAAAATTTGTGACTGCCTATTTCAAAGAGGAGGTTCGTCCGCGGATTATGCCTGTGATTATCAAGAAAAACCAGCCTCTTCCTTCCCTTAGAGACGATGCTATCTACCTTGCAGTAGTCATGACCAAATCTGTCAAGGAGGAATATGCACTCATTGAAGTTCCCTCTGATATACTTCCACGCTTTGTCATCCTTCCTGCTGAAGACGACAAGAGACACATCATTTTACTTGAAGATGTAATCAGGTATGAGTTGAAGGACATCTTTTACATGTTCAGCTTCAAGACGATTAACTCATACATTGTTAAGGTAACCCGTGATGCAGAGCTGGATCTCGATGATGATGTAGCAGAGAGTTATGTAAAGATCCTTACCAAGAGTCTGGAAAAGCGTGGTAACAGCGAGTTGGTGCGCTTTGTTCATGACAAGGAAATACCCGAGAATTTCCTTTCTCTGCTGCTAAAGAAGCTCCATTTCGATCGGGACGATGTAATTATTGGCGGATCCCGCATTCACAATTTTAAGGACTTCATGGGATTCCCCTCTATAGGGAAAAAGCATCTTTATTACAACACAATCAGCGCACTCGCCCATCCCGATATCCGGCAAGGCGAGCCTTTCCTGGCAGCAATCGCAAAAAAAGATATCCTCCTGCATTTTCCTTATCAATCTTTTTACCATTTTATTGATCTGTTGCGAGAGGCTTCCATCGACCCGAAAGTAACAGAGATCAAGATGACGGCCTACAGAATGGCTAAAAATTCGAATGTGATTCATGCCTTGATCAATGCCGCAAGAAACGGGAAAAAAGTGACTGTCGTACTCGAGCTGAGAGCCCGGTTCAATGAGCAGGACAACATACAATGGGGCAATATGTTAACCCGTGAAGGGGTGAAGGTTATTTTGGGCGTTCCAGGTTTAAAAGTACATTCCAAGCTTTGCCTTATCTCCCGAAAAGAAGAAAAGGCACTGGTTCATTACGCTTGTATTGGAACCGGTAATTTCAATGAGATTACGGCAAAAATCTTCTCAGATCAGATGCTTTGGACTGCTAACCCGGCTATTACAAAGGAGGTATCCAAAGTGTTTGAATTCTTCACAAGAAATTATAAAATTGGCAGGTACCACCATCTGCTGGTCTCTCCATTTACGATGAGGTACAAGATGCTTCAAATGATACGTCAGGAGATTCAAGCTGCCAAAAATGGTCAGAAAGCGGTTATCTATATCAAATGCAACAATCTGGTTGACCTTGAAATCATCACCCGTCTCTCAGAGGCTGCAAAAGCTGGTGTGGATATTCGACTCTGTGTAAGAGGCATGTTCTCCTTGTTGTCGAATTCGGTTGAAGACAATTACGTGATTCCGGCCATCGGCATCATAGACAGATATCTTGAACATTCCAGGATCTACTATTTTTATTGCGGTGGCAAGGAGAATATGTACATCTCCTCAGGTGACCTAATGTCCAGAAACCTCGACAGAAGGGTCGAAGTTTCCGTACCCATCTACGATCAGGAGATGAAAAAAGAACTTTTCGAATTTTTGGAGCTTCAGTGGAGGGACAACACCTCGGCAAGAATCCTCGACAATGGGCTTACCAATCAAATTTGCAATGAAGGGAAACACCCTGTCATCACTTCACAATTATCTTTTTATGATTTTCTCAAGTCCAACAGAGAAGAAGGATGATGCCAACCGATTTCTGGATACAGAACTGATCAACATAGGTATAGGTGAGATCAGAATATGGAAAGAGATGGTCCAACAGGATGATGCCCTTTTTGCCAAGGTATATGGCCTTATATCCTCCGAAAATCCCCGGATTGCCTGGCATGCAGCCTGGATCATTGACCATGTTTCTGAAGCCGACCCGAAAAAACTGCAACCGTATGTCTCAGATTTGGTCAAGCAACTGCCTAACTTGAAAAACAGTTCACTCAAACGCCATTTCACGAGAATGCTTCTCGGGCAGCAGATTCCTTACAATCAGTTGGGCAAATTGATTGATGTTCTTTATGAATTACTCCTGCCAACTGAAGCAGTCGCAGTAAGGGCCAACGCATTACAATTGCTTTACAATATTTCCATGATCGAGCGCGAACTTCAGCAAGAGCTTATTGTCGTGACAGAATCCATCCTCGAAGAGGAATTGACACCGGGCATGAACTCTAAAGCAAGAAATATTTTAAGCCGACTAAAGCATCAATGATGTAAAATTGTGCCAAAAGCAAGGACAGAAACTATCCCCCAAACGAAGATAGACAACAGCATCATGGGAATGAATCCTTTCCTGTTGTGAAAATATTTCGTACCCAGGAAGGCACCGACAGGGAT
This sequence comes from uncultured Tangfeifania sp., assembly GCA_964528535.1. GTDB lineage: Bacteria > Bacteroidota > Bacteroidia > Bacteroidales > Prolixibacteraceae > CAINVV01. Next base: position 15,890 of record CAZGSQ010000055.1, read on the forward strand.
TGAAAGCAGCACGGGCGTTAATATTACGATCCCAAACATTCCATATTTTCTCCGGATTTTGGCAATCATTTTGTTCCTTCCTGTAAATTTACTCGCAGTCAGCTTGGCTGCCCGGCGACGTTCGCGCCAACGCTCAAATCGCACTTTGAAGATGCGTGGGGTAATGAAATACACCAATGGCCACAACAACTTAAGCTCCTTCAGGAGGAAAGAGAAGAAGGAATAAAAAAACAAAAAACCAAGCAGTCCCCCCAATTGAATGGAGACTAAAGTCTCAACCTTGTTCAGGTGAAAAAGATAGGCATATGGTGTCGCCCAAAAAAATTTGACACTGGCGATCACCATCACATTCAAGTATTTTAAGAGGAATTCCATTTCAGTACATCTGATTCAAATTTAGGCATTATAGTGTCAAATTATTGGAAAAAACCACGTATTTTAGGTCTGTCGTAGTAAAAAAATAAATTTACTGAAATTGTCAGGAGAATATAGATGGTTCGTGAAGCAACCTCAACTTAAGTTAGGAAGTTTAGCCTGCAGGCTTCTTTTTTTGCCACTGTTTGTTCTAGCAGGTACATCAATGCTATCAGGGCAATCAATCAAAGAGTTTAAAGAGATATGGGTCAATGAGAGCAGAGAATATTTGCTCAACAACCAGAAACCTTTGCCTTATCTTCAATCGGGCTTTCACCATTTTTCGCGTGAACAGGACAACAGCTTGACAGAAGGACTTGAATCCGAATGGCTAAAATTTAATGTTGTTCCGCCTTCCCCAGTACCCAAATCAAGAAAATACGATCCGGCTCCTCAATTCCATTTTGACGAGACATCTTACCATACTCCCATGGTTTTATCTTGTTATACCGTTGAAAAAAGTGAGAATGAGCTTGAAGCAGGTATCATTCATTTACCAAGGATAAGAAAACCAGAATATACAAGTTCCAATCCACTCAAATTAAACTTTAATTTCTATGGAAATCCCATCTCATTAACTTACGATAAATTATTAATATTATCTGTCAATCAATTTATTAGCAAGGAAGGAGTGACTGATTACTGGAGGAAATTCCAGATAGCCAACAGTCATCATCTGATCAATCAGTTGATGATTTTTCGTGACAGATTGGGGTTGGGCGACTGGGGCTACTTTTTATTGGTCAAATCCTGTGCTTCCGCTCTATTTCCTGAAGATGAAACAAATTCGACACTCTTATCCTGGGCATTGATGATCCGTTCTGGTTTCAATTTGAAGATAGGATACAATCAATTGGGAGCCTCCATCCTATATACTTCAAATTCCAAAATCTATGGAATTCCTTCCGTTAAAATCAATGGTTCAATTTATTACATTGACAAATCAATTTCATCCTTTCCAATAACGTCATACACTGGACTTCATCCAGGGGCAACACGATCCATTCAGTTAAGAATCAATCAATCACTCAATTTTCAGGGAGAAATTCTGACCAAAAAAATTCAATTTTCCTGGGACAAAAAGATGCACGATTTCAATTTGAAATATAATCCTGAAATAATCAATTTTTTGGAATCCTACCCTCAGACTGATCCTCAATTGTACTTTAGTGCCCCTTTTAGTGCTACGGCTCTCGAGCCAATTCTAAAGCAGTTCCGACAAATTTTGACAGGAATGAGGAAAGAGGAGGGAGCTGCATTCCTTCAGCAATTCGTCCAAAAAGCTATCGGTTATCGCCCCTACAACGATATATTTGGTTACGACAGGTTTATGTTTCCGGAGGAGGTGTTTTTCAAAGATGAGAGCAACGACAAGGGCAAGGCACTGCTTTATGCATGGATGGTAGCTCATTTGCTAAATGAAAAAGCTGCCCTTGTCGAATTCCCTGGATTTTTTTCAACTGCGATCTCTTTAGAACATTCACTGGAAGGAGATAATTTTTTTGTCAATGGCAGAAGCTACACCGTAGCTGATCCAACGTATGATAAAGCGCCTATTGGCTTACTTATGAAAGAGTTCCTCAATAGCAAACCATTTGTCATGCCATTGTACGATGTTTCTGACATAGAGACTCAACAAAATAAAATATGGAAACTTGCCATGGCTTTCGGTGCTGAACGGAGTGGAGCAGGAAAGGATTTCTTGATGGATGAAGATGGAAACTCATATATTACGGGCTATTTCAAGGAAAAATTAACTCCCAACTCACTCCCTGCACCTTTTGTTGCAAAATTTAATGGACAAGACAGGTTGGTCTGGATGGAGAAAATTCATTCCAAAGGCAAGGCATTTGGACTAGAATTAAAACAACTTGACAAAAATGAATTGTATTTGGCTGGATCATTCAGGGGTGAACTTTTCTACAAGGACCAAAAGATTCAGACTCTTTCTGGAGAACCAGACCTGTTTTTTGCGCAATTTAACAGAGATGGCGAAATTGGTTGGATGTGCAAGTGTGGAATTGATGAACTTGAAGAAGATACGGGCATGTTTTATGTAGTTAGATTTACGCGCTCAGGCGAAATTCAATCTGTACAATTGTCCAACGAAGATGAACGATCAGGAGAAACTGGGTTTAATCAAATCTCTAGCGAAGGATTGTCTTACATCTCCTCAAGATTTCAAAGCACAGGGCTCGATAAACCAGTCGAAGTAACTATTCCAAATCCTGTTTCTTCCTTCCGACTCAGTCTGAATCGCATGAAACAATTGGGACTTGAACCTACGACAGCCTCCATAGCTGCACTGTTCAACGCTCTGTTAAACAATGGAAATAAATTAACAAATTCGGATCTTGTCTCCCTAAGGCAGGGGATATTGGATCAGGGACATAACGCTTCTTTAAATTTAACTGAAATAATTCCAAGAATTAGGTTGCTAAAAAATTCTGACGGGATTGTAGAAATTTTAACCACTGATTCTAATCCTCTTAGCATACTACCTTTCAAGGTTTTCAATAAGTCCCATTTTAAAATCCTTCTCTTAGACAACAACGACTTAAAGATCAAAGTAATAGATGGAATCGAGTATGAGGCTGGATTCATCCGTGGAAAAGTAAATTCTATTTTAACAGATCTTTCAAATGGCAGCTTAATCATTGACGTTGGCATAAATCATCAAATAAGCACCAGAAGTTTGAGACAGAATAAATAAATTCAATTCAAATTTCGAGCATTAACCGTTTGGCTCAAACTAAAAAAGATTAGCATCCTTCGGCTGGTCGTCTCATGCACACTCTAATTTATCATTCTCTGCCCCTTAGCAATTTGTGCGAACCTAACTCTATTGCTGTGCTGAAAACAAGGATTGAAACCATTTTAGAATAGAACGGCACGAAATCTTATGTGAATGGTACCAGTTATGTCAGCTTTTGTAGTAGACCAATCAAAGATTTTCCCTTTGAAATTGAACACTACACCCAATTTACCTGGAACAAAAGCCATCTGCCACAGTTCTTTAAAATTGCGAATAAAAAATCTACGAATTTAACTTGCGCATATCCCAGACAGTAAAAAGATTCCTTCAAGTTAAATAATAAACACTTTTAAAACCTCTCACGATTACCCCCCAGGGAATCGCTCTATCAAATTAAGTAGGGAACTTATTTCCAATTTGGAAACGTCAGAAATACCAAGGGATAATGATCAAAATTCTATCAGCAAAGATTATCTAACCAATTACTTTAAGTAAATAAATATACATTTATAATTGTATGTAACTCTATTTAAGCATATTAAACATTTTTATTTATATATTTAGTTGAATATAAAATAAAAATAATAGTAACATCAAATCGAGACAGGAGTAATCCTGGTTTCACCACAGGCACTCTTTCCAAAGGATCCCAGGTGTGTCAGATAACATCCATTTTTCAGCAAAATACACTCCAATCTGCTCAGTCGAAAATGCCTGTCAATTATTTTCACACATGACTTCCTTCACTAAAAATGTAACACAACTCCATTATGCACCTCTGACAAACAACATGTGTCTGTATGAAACGAGCATGGGCAACATGCACAAAAGGCCATGCAAATTCACCTGCGAGTTCCATGAGTACTTACAGATATTCAATTATTTAACAAATATATTTACGAGTGAAAATAAATTTCGCCTTGAGAAAAATATTTCGAATGGTAACCTAATTTATTGATATTTAACATGATAAGCGACCAATATTTGTATAAAATGGTACGGTACAAAACACCTTTTTAACTACCAAGAGCCAACTTCAAAACAATCTAAAATCAATGGTATTGCAGCAAACTATCAGATTTTCAAACAAAAGATTTGTAAAATTAATCCCTTCGTATCCTTCGCTGAAAAACAAGGCAATTAAGTCCGATTGATTAAGATATTCCCAAATCCCAATAGATTAAGTCGGGAGAAGTGTTCATCCTATCAAATCAAAAATCGCAAAGAACAGAATGCAAGAGAGAGGGCAAACATAGAAAATTTAGTAAAAAAAGTACTGATTTTTTACCCAAGAATCAAAAATAACCTCTATTTGCCGATATATATTAATCATTGAATATCAATCTATTAATTATATCTTTATTTAGGCTGTGATATGGCTGTGATATGGCTGTGACATAATTATTTTGCTTGAGTTGAGGATGTAGTCATTTCATACAAAACCTCTTTTTCCAACAATCTCAATTTAAAAAGTCTTTGTTTTTCTATAGAAACTCTTTTCCGTTTCATTGCTTCCAGTATCAATGCTTTTAGATCCAAACCAAAAGAAACATAAAATCCCCTTGTCTGCTGGGCATAATAGATCAATCCCCATTTTTCCTGCAGCTCTTTCTTTATCTTTAAGGTTTGATACTCCTGAGCATAATATCTAACTTTTAAGGAGAGCTCTGATATATTCCGAATGCTTTTAACCTTTCCATCCATCCTGGCCCAAAGTAATTTGTTGTCTGTCTTCTGAAAAGCCTTGTCCCCAACAATCGATTTTAGTGCCTGAAATGCAAGGAAGCAAGCCTTTTCAAATTCAGATTTGTCAAATTTGTTGAATTCCGTATAGAGATGTCTTTCGATTCCAGTCATTGGAGCCTCCTTGAATCTATCGAACAGAACCTTCCCATGTTTTAGATTTTCCTCTCTGTCAAGTTCCAGAAAATTAAACCAATCACAAGTTTCCTTGTATTTTTCTTTGGTTGTACCCTTTTCCAACGATATGAAATGGGCATAAATTGAGTAGAAGTAAATATTTCTTATGCACATTCGGGTATCGTCCATGAACCCCGAGAGCAGTTGGATGGGGAAATTTATATATGCGGCTTTGTATGAAGTATTGATTTCCTCTGCCTTGTTTTGTTGCGTTTTTGGCAATAATTTTTTAAACATGGTGCGAAAATAAATGTTAAAAAAGAAAATCGCCTGAAATTCAACGTATTGACATTTCAGACGATTTCATTTTAAACAATACATTGAGGTCGATGGCGTACAGTAACTAATTACTTGTATTCTTAATTAAGAAAGTAATTGATTACATATATTTAGCCATCAATTTGTTATAAAATGAAAATAAAGTAAATAAATTGCCATAAAAAGTAACACGTTACTTAATAATGTGTATATTTGCGTAATTAATTACTTTATTATGAACGATCACATTATTACGACCTTCAACATCACTTCAATCGCTGAAAGAGGTTTTGTAAAATTTTATATTACTCACCCTGCTTTCAAAGGTAGAATAAAAAAGCATATTGGGAAAGGCTCTTGTTCAGATTATGAAAATTACCTACATGATTTAAGAAAAGAGATTGATAAACAATTTGTTGGTAAAACAATTACACTTGATTTCGCTAAGTGTTTTATTGATGACTATGTTGAACGAATGAAACATGTTGGTTCAATATTCAATCATGTCGAAGATTTTATTTATCTGAAAAGCAATACATTAAATAAGAACCTTGATAAACCTTTGTCAAAATCGACAATCAATACTGCACGTAAAGCCATTAATGACTTCAAGGAATATCTTATTACAAAAAACTTAAGTGAGCTACCCGATATTATTAATCAAAACCTATTGGATGATTTCTATCACTCTCTCAAGCATAAACAAACTTATAAAGCAAAGCTTCACTGCCGATTAAAAGAATACATCAAATACTTATTCATTGAAAAAGGAATGTCAATTGATAAATCTTTTTTGCGATCAAATTTCTCTGAGCACTATGATAATCAGGAGAACGAAGATGATGATCGGTCACTGACTATTGAAGAAATGAATAAACTGAGTTCATTACGTGCTGAATTTAAAAAAGGGAATATTCATTTACCTGAATACAAAAAAGCTAAAACTATTCCTGAAAAACTGCAATTAAAGTGGAAAAAACGGTGAAAATGACCACCTACTTTCAGAGTAAATTGACCACCCAT